>CAJFQI010000001.1 GCA_904419005.1 Candidatus Avimonas faecium
CTCGCCGCCGCAAAGGTACTGGAGCCGATTGACCCGGCCCTCCATCCTCTTCCCGCTCGCAGCGGATTCGGCGGACATCATCTGCGTGGTCAGGTAAAGCATCCCCTCATGATCCTTGACGATCAGCTCGCAGGGATGCTCAAAGCCGCGGTTCGCCATAGAGAGGTTGGTATGGTTTTTCATCTGCTCGCGGTATACGATAAACGGAAAATGATAGCTTCCGTCCCCCAGATGGCTGCAAAGCTCGCCGCCGTGAAAGCTGCGACGCCCGGCAAAAATCTCCTTAAGCCGCATCCGGTGCTCCTGTTCCTCCAGCCGGCTCATGAACTCGTCGGAAACGCCGGCCTCAAGGAGCGCCATCGCATCCTCCTTTGCCTGCGCGGGCGACAGATCAAGGTACTGCAGGTACTTCTCCAGGATCCTCCGGCGGTATTGCAGCTTTTGCGCCAGGCTCTTGCCCGCCGCCGTCAGCACCGATTTCCTCCCCGGCACCCGCTGCATCAGCGCCAGCCCGTCCAGGCTGTCCAGAATATGGGTAAGGGTGGATTTGGGCTTGTTCAGATGCCTTGCGGCGTCCGTCACGGTCCGTTTTTTGGGCTCTGCCTCCAGAAAATACAGCAGCAGCCGGATTTGGACGGCGGACAGTTTTTCCGGCATATAGCTCCCCCTTTTCCTGCTGACCATATCCTGCAAAACGCCGGCTGCGCCGGATTTTCCGGCTTTGGCGGCCCAGGCCTTTGCAAGATCCAGCTTTTTGAAGAATTAGTCACAGCTAACCTCGCGCATGGATTATGATACCGCCGGCGCCGCGGCCTTGTCAAGCCCCATTCGGCCAGGACAGGAAGAGGGCTGCCGGCTGCGCCGCCCCTCTTTGAAGGCGTCCATGCCGCTCGGCGACATGGCTCCGGCATCTGAGAAGTACTGCAAGGAGGCCAAAAAGGGCGCTGCAGATGGGCACGAACCCGGCGATAACGGTTCTGCCGGACGCCATATCAAGCGGCACGGCGGCGGTTCAACGGCAAAGCCGCGGCGCGCCCCCTTCTTTTCCCATCGGTATCCTGGACCGCCTGGCTATTGACTTTATATTCTAAAAATTTTATAATCAAACAGTTACCGTTACCGCCAGGCGGCCGGGCGCCTGGCTTCTTCCCGGCGTCCCTGCCGAGCAATGCCGGCCGGCGCGCCGCCGCGTTCCCCTTCCGCCGCCGGCTTTCCGGCGGCTTGCTGCCCGGGGCTTACAACATAGAAATAGGAGTGGGATTCTGGATGTCTGGTAAAATTGCGGTAGTCACCGACAGCAACAGCGGTATAACCCAAGCGGCAGCCAAGGAACTCGGCATTTTTGTCGTCCCGATGCCGTTTGTCATCAATAAAGAGACGTACTATGAGGATATCAGCCTGACCCAAGGGCAGTTCTATGAGATGCTGCAGGGAGAGGCGGACATTTCCACCTCCCAGCCGACGGTGGGCCATGTGCTGGACCTGTGGGACAGCATCCTGCAGGATTATGACGAGCTGGTGCATATCCCCATGTCCAGCGGCCTGTCCGGCTCCTGCGCCACGGCGCTGGCGCTGTCCGCCGATTACGACGGCAGGGTGGCTGTGGTGAACAACCAGCGGATTTCTGTTACCCAGCGCCAATCGGTGATGGATGCCCTGGCGCTGGCCAAAGCGGGAAAATCGGCGGAGGAAATCCGGGATATCCTGGAGCAGGTAAAATTCGAATCCAGCATTTACATCATGCTGGATACGCTGAAATACCTCAAAAAGGGCGGGCGCGTCACCCCGGCGGCAGCAGCTGTCGCCACTGTGCTGCGGATCAAGCCGGTGCTGCAGATCCAGGGGGAAAAGCTGGATGCGTTTGCGAAAGCCCGCAGCGAAAGGATCGGAAGGGGCATCATGATTGACGCGATGCGCAAGGACATCAACGAGCGCTTCGGCGGGAACGAGCAAGTACAGGTTTTTGTGGCGCATACCAATAACGAAGAGGCCGCCCACGATTTTGCCCGCCTCGCAGAACAGGAATTGGGGATCGCGGTCACCTACTGCGACCCACTGTCGCTCAGCGTATCCTGCCACATTGGACCCGGTGCGCTTGCAATCGCCTGTTCCAAAAAAATCGACCGCTTTCTATAAGCGGTCAAATCCTCGGCGCGCAGCCGGGCCCGGACGACTCGGGCCCGGCTTTTTCGTCCTGCACAGGAGCAGAGCGCCGCGCCCAAGCCGCGCGCCGTGCCAAAGAGGGAGGCGGCCGCTTTCCGGATTACTGCATTATTTTATTTTTGTCGCCTTTCTCTTTCCCCGCCTTATGTAAACGAAAGGGCTGTTCCTGCCGGGGGCAATCCGCTGAAAAAGTTGAATTTTCAGCCGGCGATCCTTGTTTTTCTCTGTATATTATGCTAGTATAAGGAGCAAGGGCGATATCCGGAATCCCGGGTATGAAGGAGCGCCGGTTTTCCATCGCCCGCTTCTCATCCAGGCAAAGGAAGCGGGATGGGCGCCCAAAGATTTTCATAATGTTTATTTTGTTGCGCTCTCTCCGTCGGGCGATGCGCCAAGCAACGGTAGAGCCTGCCGGCCTGCCCGCTCCGCCGCCTTCTTTCGGCAGAGCGCACGCAGCCTCCGCCGGCAGCCCCTCTCCCGATCTGTTCTCTTCCCCCGTATCCGTTGGCCGGGGCGGCTGCCCCGCCGAAAACATATCGTTCATCTGCTTAGAGGAGGAAAAACCATGGGCAACGCAAAAAAATCCTTGATAGCATGCGGGCTGGCGGTCCTGGCCAGCACCGCTTTGCTGATCGGGTCCACCTTTGCATGGTTTACCGACAGTGTAACCAACCAGGGCAATACGATCGAATCCGGCGTGCTTGAGATTGCCTTAAACGGCGGGGATGAAACGCCCTTGTTCCAAGGCGGCGGCTTTCTTTGGGAGCCGGGCAGTTCGCAGAAAGCGTCGGCTGCCCTGTCCAATGAAGGGAGCCTTTGGCTTAAATACACGGTTGCTGTCGACAACCTGACCACGGACGATACCATCGCCCCGGCGGCGGACATCACGGAGGTCCTGGATGTCTACCGGGTGGAAGGGAAAGCGTCCGGGGAGGTTTCCGGCGCCGACCTGACGGACGCCAACAAGCTGGGCACCTTGGCCGAGCTGACGGCCGAGGGCGGTACGCTCGGGACGGGGGTGCTCGCGCCGAAAGGCTATACCGGCCAGGACGGCAGCCCGAACGCCACCTTTACCCTGGTAATCAAAATGCAGGAATCCGCGGGCAACGAATACCAGGGGGCGCAGGTCGGCTTTGACATCGTGGTCAGGGCTACCCAATACGCCCACGAAGCAGACGGCTTCGGCAACTCGCAATACGACGCCGCTGCCGGCGTAGAAACCCAGGAGGAATTCCTGGCTGCGGCGGAAAAGGGCGGCAATATCGCGCTCTGGGACGACATTGACCTGGACAACGGGCTGGACATCACCCAGGATACGACGATCGACCTCGGCGGGAATACAATTACCTTTGACGGGGCTGGCATTATTGACGTCAGCGGCGACGCGACACTGACCATCAAGGGCGACGGCGCTTTGGAACAGCAGATGACCTCCGAGCTTGGGTACCTCATCCGCGCGGAGGAAAACGCCAAGGTAGTCATTGAAGACGGGCTGTTCGCCGGCGGCCTGACCTGCGTACAGGCCGGGGACAATGCCGTTGTGGAGATCTACGGCGGCCGGTTTGAGTCGCTGGTCGGATACAACGGCACCAACTGGCATTTGAACCTGATTGACAACTCCAATGCGTCAATCATCGTTTACGGCGGCTCCTTCCTCAACTTCGACCCGTCAAACAGCAGGACGGAAAACCCCGCCGCCAATTTTGTCGCGGATGGCTGTGCGGCCGTCTCCCAGGATCTGGGCAACGGCGATATCCTGTATACTGTCGTCCCGTCCCAAGCCATCGCCGGCGAGGACGACCTCCTCGCCGCTATTTCCGGCGATGCAGCGGACGTCTCCCATCTGGTGCTGGGCGGCAGTATCGCCTCAAACGGGAATATTGACTTCAAGGCTGGCAAAACCATCGCTGTGGATTTTGCCGGCAACACGCTGGAGAGCAGCAACGGCAACATTGCCCTGCGCGTAAACGGCAGCACGGGCAACGGCTACGTTACCCTTTCCAACGGCACCATCGTGGCCGACGACTCCACCTTTTGCACCGTTGGCTTGGCCGGCGGCGTGCTGAACCTGAACGATATGTCGCTGCGCAACAGCCGGAGCTACGGCGTCAGCGTCAAAGCCTTCGGCGGCACCATCAACCTAAATAACGTCGATTCCGTCTCCGTCCTGGGCGGCGGCATGGAAGCGTGCGGCGGCACCATCAACGTCAACGGCGGCACCTTCACACAGACGGGCTTTTATGACTGGAACAGCTGCATCGGCGCCGCCTCCGGGGACACCGGCACGCTGAACCTGCGGGACGTCACGGCAGAAAGCGAAAATTACGGCCTGTATATCTTCTCCTCCGGCGGTACCATCAACGTATACTCCGGCAGCTATAAGGCCGGAAAAGCGGTGCTGAAGGGCGATCTGGATTTAAACTCCTATCCCACGGCGTCCGGCGCCTTTAATATCTACGGCGGTTCGTTTGACGGCAAACTGGAGATCAACTCCAAGATCGCGGTCAACATCTACGAAGGCACCTTCGCCAACACCGGCCTGACGCTCGAGCAGTTTGAGGCCTATGTCGCGGACGGCTCCACTGTCAGTGAGAGCAACGGCGTCTTCACCGTTACAAAATAAGAGCCGTTCGGCTTCTGTAAAAAGGCGGCCATCCTCCCGATTGGGCAGGGCGGTCGCCTTTTTCCCAAGTCCCAATTCGACTTTGTGTTCCCGGCCATGGACTAATGAATATCTGGTGAATATACCCCATAAATATACAGAGACGCTCAGAAATGAGTGCCTCTATTCTTTGGAGCAGACCAGATATTTTTGCCATCCATTTATTGTGAATATATACAAAATTATAATATCAAATAGATTTGTCCAGCGTCTTGTGTTATACTTTTCGCAAAGAAACAGGGCGACAAACAAGAAGTTGAGGAAAAAAGATGGAAGATAAACATGTATTACTTGATAATATTGATAAAATTCATACAACTGAAATGGGAAGTGAAAGAATTAAAAGAAATCTAAAAATAGATACAGCAGATGTTGTTGAGTATTGTGTCAATAAGGTGTTGGCCCCAAATTGCAACATATACAAACAGGGTAAAAATTGGTATTGTGAGGTTGAAAATATCAGAATTACTATCAATTCATACAGCTATACAATTATTACAGCACATATTGCTAAGTAAATCCTAGCTTACTAAGCAGTGCACAGCAAAACTAAATAAATTACCAACAAGGGCAGCCGAGCAAGTTGACTGCCGTTTTTACGTCAACGAGCAGAAAGGAGTAATCGGCCAAAACGGAGATGCGAAAAAAGCTGATAGAAAATAACCGATAAGATTTAGGCAGAGACTCTTATCGTTATCGAAAGAATAAATCTACATTATCTTCTGGTTTTAGTCTCCGGGAACACAAAAGGGAATTGGGAGTTTCCCAAAGCCATGCAGCATACGGTCGGGCGGTATATGCCAGGGATCTCGGCCGCTGCCCCTATGTCCTTGAGTTCCCTTTGGACAAAGCGCGGAAATGCATCGGCTTTTCTTGCTTTTTTCCCTGGAGGACGGTATAATAAGGTCACGGCACGCGGGGGCAACGATCGCTCCCCGGCCTATTACATAGGGGATCGGCCCGTTTCCCGGCCGCGCCCCTGGAAAGGCATGGACAACCATGGCGAAAGAAAAGCACAACGCCGCCGAAATATCGGAAAAAGCGGCGGCCTCAGAGGCGGCAGACGCCGCCGCGGAGGGAAGCGCGGCGCAAGCAAGGACAGACCACCCGCGTCATTCGCCCTTCCTGAAAAATATTACGGAGGAAAAAAGCCGGAACATCGTATTGGCCCTTTCCCTAGTGCAGCTGGTGCTGGCGATATTGATGTACATGCTGCCGTCCATACGGCTGAGTCTCCTTCTGGTGGAAGCGGCGACCGCCGTGGCGCTTGGCCTGTTCGTCCACTTCGGCCCGCAGGAGAGCCGGGCCTTCCGCGGGATCCTCCGCACGGTTTTTATCCTTCTGTTCTCTGTCCCCCTGGTATTCTCGGTAGCTGCGGCGATTTGGACCAACTCGCTGCGGTCTTTGGACAGCAGCGAAGCGACCCAGGCGATGCTGACGCTGAGCAATTGGTTCCTGCTGGCCGACGTCGCCTTGCCCCCTCTGCTCTTTTTGCAGCCGGTTTTGGCGTTAAATACGCGGGGCGGCCGCAGCTTTGACCGCGTATTGCTGCGCATCCTGTCGATCCTGGCTTTGGCCGGTACAATCCTTCTCTGCTTCTTTGCGCTGGAATACACCACCCCGGACGGCAGCGAAATTCTCACCCAGACCACCTATTTCCCCGTCCTTTTCGGCCATACATTCACCATTCCGATCGCTTTTGAAAATGTGATCACCCGGATTCTCCTCTGTGTGCTGGGAGCGGGGGCGACGGTCTTTTCCTTCCTTTCCGCCCGGCATCCCGAAAAGAGAGAGGCGGCCGCGGGGAAAGAAGCACGCAGCCGCAGAGCTACAAAAAAAGCAGGATAAGCATACCAATGCCCGCCCCCAGCACAAGCGGGGCGGGCAATTTCTTACCTATCTACGAGGTTCGTGTCCCTCTATGATGTGCGCGGCGCCGTGCGCCGCGGAAAAAGGGCCGGCGGTCTTGCTCCCCGCCCCGGGCCCTACGCCTCCCTATTTTAAACGGGTTTCCGCGTTTTTCAGCAGGTTGAACAGGGAGGAAGCAAAAAGCGGATAATCGGCCGCCAGTGTATCGGAGGAAATCAGCGGCGCATCCTCCGCCGCCAGTCCCTGCTCCCCATCCACCGCATGGCCGGATGCCAGCCGGCTGATCACCGCCGCCGTCCGGCCGAGCTCCCCCGTCAGGGCGGGCTGGAAGAGGTAGCCAGGGACGGAATACAGCGCCTCCGGGTTTTTCGGGTTTGCCGAATACAGCTGCCGGAACACCGAATAGACCGCCAAGGTCAAATATGCCGAAACCTCGGTGGTCAGCGCCTTATTGTTGCATCGCTGAAGCAGGTCAAAGATGATATTCAGCGAATTGACCACCAGCTTTTTATTCAGCACCGGCAGGATGCTGCCGCGCATCCGGTTGTCCTTGGCGGCCGGGTCGTTTTCGGGGATTTCCTCAACCGTGATCACGGCGCCCGTTTTATCGGCCGTCCGCCCCAGCAGGTAATCGCAGGAAACCTGGTAAAAATCCGCTGCGCGCACCACAAAATCCAACCCGCATTCCCGGATCCCCTTTTCATAGTGGGAAAGGAGCGCCTGCGAAACCTTCAGCTCCATAGACGCTTGTTTCTGGCTGATGCCGCGCTCCTTGCGAAGCAGTGTAAGGATCCTGGGGAAAGCGGAATTCATATGGCCTGCACCTCAAAACCTCAATTTCGCCGGAGAAATCCTGCCGGCGGAGAAAACGGACGGACAAAAAAGCATTCCGCCCGAACCCAACGTCCGATGCCAAGGGCAAGAAAGAACGGAATGTGTCGAAATATACTGTCTGTTAACGATTATACCGCATGGCGATACGGTTTGTAAATCGTCAAATTGTGATTTTTAAGGAGAAAATTTAATGAAAACTTACAAAATTCACCTGATACGGCACGGGCTTACCGACGCGAACGAACGGGGAATTTATATCGGACGGACAGACCTGCCCCTGTCCCCCGCCGGGCTTTCCCGCCTGCTGGCGATGAAAAAGGCCGGCGGCTATCCGCCGGCCCGCCGCTTCTTTACCAGCCCCCTCCTGCGCTGCCGGCAGACGCTGGAGGTGCTCTATCCCGGCTGCCATGCGGAAATCCTGCCCGGCCTAGCGGAATGCAATTTCGGGGAATGGGAGGGAAAAAGCGTCCGCAAGCTGAAGGCGGACGACCGCTTTCAGGATTGGATCGCCGGCCGGCGCGCGGAAATCCCCGGCGGCGAAAGCGCGCAGGAGTTCCAAAGCCGGGTCACGGCGGAGTTTGAGCGGCTGGTAGAACAATTGATGCGCGCGGGGGATACCGATGCGGTGGTTTGCACCCACGGCGGCGTCGTGATGATGCTGATGGCGCGGTATGCCCTGCCCCGGCAGCCGATCGCAGCATGGGCCGGGCCGGACGGCGGCGGCTTTACCCTGCGGATCACCCCCGGCATCTGGATGCGGGAGCCGGTCGCCGAGGCCGCCGGGGAACTGCCGGTTCCCTCCGCCGCCAGCTGAAGCCGCCTGTTTCCGCGAACTCTCCACCCCCTCGCGGAAAGGCGCGGCGAACCGCAAAAGGAGGGGAAACGCCGGCCTAGGGAAGGCCGGCAGGCCCTTTAGAGGCGCGGGATGCGCCGGACGGCTTCTCCCTACGGCTTCCCACTACGGCTCCTCACTTCCCGCTCCGATCCCTCATAAGCGAAAAAGCCGCCGTCGCCCTAAACAGGCCCCTTTCCGGTTTGCGGTTTCCTGCCCTTGAGCCGCTCCCCGCGCAAAGCCCTTTATTCGCCCCCGCCTTGCCGGAAGGCCAAAGCAAAAAGCGGCGGGGCCCTCAATAAGCCGAGGGTTCCGCCGCTTTTGATAAGCCTTTCGCTTGTGAAGGGACACCCCCCTCGTCAAGCCCAGGAAAACGGGCAAACAGGCGGCCGCGGAAGCCGTTTTCCCCTACCGGCAGTCGGGCAGGGACGCCGCCCAATCCCGGAAATCCCCCATGCTGCCCCGCAGGGAAAGCGCCCCTTGCATCGGAGCCGCCGGGACGTCCTCCCCATGCTCAAGGCAATCGGTCACCAAGTAGGTGCCGCAGCCGAGCTCCGCCGCGCAGAGGTCCTCCCGGACGTCGTTGCCGACCATCAGGCTTTCCCTGGGGTCCGCGCCGGTCAGTTCAAAGATCTCGCGGTAATAGGCGGGGTTCGGCTTGCAGTAGCGGGAGTTTCCGTAGTGGGTAATCCGCTCAAAATCCGCCGGATCCAGGCCCGCCCAGGCCATCCGCGACTCCACGCCCACCAGCGGGAACAGGGGGTTGGTGGCCAGGATTAGGCGGTAGCCCTTGGCCTTGAGAAGCGCCACGCATTCCGCCGCCAGCGGGGTCGGCTGGGTCGCCGCCTTGGCGCCGTGGAACTCCCCGCCGTAAAAACGGTCAAACGCGGGCTCCAGGGCCCGGACATGCTCACCCATCGCCGCGGCGAAGGTGTCCCAAAAGCGGTCGTGGTTGAGCACGGCGCCGTCGTTCTTCACCATCGCCTCGGTCCCCGCCCAGACGGCGGGGATCAGCTTCTCCTTGTCAAGGCCGAGCGGGGCGCAGGCCTTCGCCAGCAATCCAAAATACAGCTTGATAAACGGCCCCTGCTGCATGGGCAGAAGGGTACCGTCCAGGTCAAACAAAACGGTGTTCAGTCTCTGTGGCATATTGGAATATTCCTTTCCCTTGTTAATCCGCCGCGGAGGGGCGCACCGATCCCGTCCGGCTTCCCGCGTGCCGGGAAAACGCCCGGCGTCCGCTTACAGCGGGGCATCCTCCGGCAGTATCTGGATCCCCGCGCCGATCAGGTGGGGCCCGACGTGGGAAGCCAGCGTGCAGTCAATGACCCCCTCGTAAAAGCGGTGGCTGCCGGCAATTTCCGGCGCAAGCAGCTCCTTCAAAGCCTGCACGTCCTCCGGGCAGCCGCCGTTGGCCACCGCGAGGTTATAGGGCTTGCCGGCGGGGACCAGTTCGCGGACGCGGCGGGCCAGCTCCTCCATCGATTTCGCGCGGCCGCGCACCTTGCCCACGCTGGCCAGCTGCCCGTCCTCCGCAAAGGAGATGATCGGCTTGATCTGGAGCATGGTGCCCGCCATACAGGTTATCCGCCCGATCCGTCCGCCCCTCTGGAGATATTCCAGGGTATCGAGGCTGAAAAAGATGGATGTCCCGTCAATCAGCGCGGGGATGCGGGAGAGCAGCTCCTGCCAGCCCATCCCCGCGCGGATATAGTCCCACACCTGCAGGGCCATGGTCCCAAGCCCCAGGCTGGCGGATTTGGTGTCAAACACCGCGATTTCCAGATCCTTATAGTCCTGCGCCATCATCTTTATGGCGCTGTAGGTCCCGCTGATCCCGCTGGAAAAAATCAGCGCGACCGCCTTTTCATATCCGGCATCCCGGATCCGGTCAAAGGCGGCCAGGACGGTTTCCCCCATCGGCAGGGAGGTTTTCGGCACCTCCTGCGGCATCCGCCGGTAAACCTCCTCGGGCGTGATGTCCACCCCGTCCTGGTAATCCCCCTCGGGATACCCCACCCGGAGAGGGATGACCGTGATATCCCGTTCCCTGGCCAGCTCCGGCGGGATGTCGGCGCAGGTATCGGTCAGCACCGCGATCCTTTCGCGGTCTGTCCTTGGCAATGTTGCGTGCGGTTGCAGCGGCATAAACGTAAGCCTCTTTCCCAGCCGTCAAGGGACGGCAGAGTACGGGTAATCGTCACATAACGGCATTATGTGACGATTATACGCGCCGCCGGCCCGCTTGTCAAGGAAGCCCGCCCCTCCGAGCCGAAGCTGGGGATGCGGCTTCCAGGAAAGGCGGAGGAGGATGCTCTATTCCAGTTATAGACAACGGCAATAAAATATAGGGTTGAATCCAATAAAATCTGCGTGAGTTCCCCTTACGCGCTCAAACGGCCCTGGTGCCCAAGCGCAAGGTGTCAAAAAGCGGCTCTGAAAACAGAGCCGCTTTTGATATAGACGCGACAGGCCGATACCGGGCGCTCGGTCAAAAGCAGGCCGCAAAACGCGCAGCGGGCAGGCGCCCTCCCCTTCCGCTCTCTTTTATACGGCTGGGTACGCTCCCCCGTCTTCCACCGCAAAGCAGAGGCGGGTATGCTTGACCTGGCCGGGCTCGAGATACTCCGCGTCCGGCGAGGCGAGGTAAGCCGCGCGCCCCACCGGATGGCAGTTGCCCGGCTCCAGCCCCAGGACATATTCGCCCTGGCCGAACATATTCCACTGGGTGAAGCAGGGCAGAGCCTCCGCGTCCCAGCTCATGCGCACCGCCGCCGCCGGCGAACGCAGGGACGCCTGGTCGGCGCCTTTGTGAAAGAACACCTGCTCGGCATAGCCCGGCTGCGGGGGAAGCATCGTAAACATCGTCTTTTCCCCCTTGGCGGCTTCCTCGTCCCGCGGGAGGCTCTGGGCCGCGTTGACCGACAGGACGGCTTGCTCGCTGAGCAGGGGATAGCCGTAATTGCAATGGTACATCAGCATCAGCGGCGCCCGCTCAAAGGCGTTGTTGCACACGTCGTCTTCCACTTCAATGACATTTTTGCGGGTGTAAGTACGGATCCTCCGGCGCAGCGTAAAGTTTTCGCCGAAAATGCCCCCCTGCCGCATCAGGCCGCGCACCTCAAGGATGTCCCCGTCCGGGCCGTCCTGCGGGATCCGCTCCAGGCAGACCTGCTCCGCCGTCAGGGAGGTATACCGCCCGTGCTGGCCGTAGGCCACGCCGTCTTCCATCACCCCGTCCGGGCCGACGTTGCAGAGCCCGCAGGTATACAACAGCCCGCCGGTAAAGCTGTGCTTCCACTCCTTGCCGCCGTTTTGGTAATAGACGGCCGAGGTCATCCCCGAAGCGGCCAAATAGGACAGGTTGAGCCCTTTATACGAGGCCGGGCCGATATCCATGCCGCGGCCCAAAAGGACGGTAAAGCGTAAGCCGGTTTCGTTGTACACCTCCACGGCCTCCAGGCCGTCCATCGCCCCCTCGGTAAAGCGGTAGCGCAGAAAGCCGGCAAGCTGGCCGGGATGCCCGATATACGCGTCCATAGCGGTTCCTTCCTTTCCAGGGCAGGCGACGGGGCTCCCGCGCAATCCGCCCTCTATACCGATTGCGTTTTGTTCATTGTAGTCCAATTCGCTGGGATAGGCAAGAGGAATACCTGGGATTTTTGCATTATCCTGCCTTTGCCTGCCTATCCGCCCCGCCTGTTTTGGCTCCGGAACCCGCCCGCCTTCCGGCCGGGATAAGAAGGGCCCCTCCATGGTTCAACACGGAAGGGCCCGTCAGGCGGCGGGGAAGCGCTCACGCCTGCTTATGCACAATGTTGATGGCCGAAATGTTGCCAAAATCCAGGATTTCCCGGCATTCGTAGGGGACGGGGAAGCGGAAGAGAGGGCCGTCCAGCACCACCATATGGTATTCGCCGTTTTCGCCGCAGACGTCAATCCCCCGCGCCGCCATCTGGCGCAGGAGGCCTTCATTCAGCGCACGGCCCAGAAAGCTCTGCGGCAGGTCCCGGTTGCGAACGCATTTGATGACGCAGCGATATCCGAGGGAAACGGCCTCCCTCGTGTTTTCCAGGCGGTCGCAGTGCCACAGGGGGAACAGCGGCTTGAGCCCTGCCGCCTCACAGCGGGCACGGCACCACGCCGCGTTGCCTGCGGCGTCAATGTCCCCGAACGCGCAGGCCTCCGCGCCCTGCGCGGCGGCGAGCCGCAGGCCCTTTTCCATCGCCAGGTGGTAATCGTGCCCCTCCGATTCGCAGGGCAGCAGCGGAAGGCCGAGGGAATCCGCGATGGCCGCCAGCAGCTCCGGATCCACCCCGTGGAACCAGGAACGGCCCTGCTCCCGGTTCATCATCACCAGCAGGCCGGCCGGCTTATGCCCCGCCCGGCAAAGCTTATGCAGGGTTAGGACGCTGTCCTTGCCCGCGCTGAAGGAAACGACCACTTTCATCCGTCAAGCAACCTTCCCGCCCCTCAGCGCTGGAAATCGTCCCAGGTGCCGGTCCGGCCGATATCGTAGCCCAAATCGCAGGTATACAGCCATTCAATCCGGTCCCCCTGCTTGAGCTGGTAGCGGCTGCATCCATAATTGGGGAACCAGCCGTTCACCTTGTACATCCAGCCGCTTCCCTCGCCGCAGTCCATCTCGTACAGGTTGTTAATCCCCTCAATATAATTGCTGTTGTAGAGGGGCGTGCGCACAAATTCCATATGGATGCGGTTTTTCTTGGTTTCCCGGAGCAGGACGTCAAACGCCGATTCCCCTTCGTAGAAGGTAACGGTGCGCTCCGCGTAGATCACGCCGTCCTCCGGCAGGACTCCCAGCTTATCCTTGTTGAAGAGGTCCATATTGTCCAGGATGGTATCGCAGCGGATGGACAGGGTGCAGGTCAGGCGGGTGTCCTCGTCAATCTCCGCATCCTCGGGCTCCACCGGCTTGGGCGTGGTGGCCGCCGCGGCCGGCTTGGATGTGGTGGTCGTAGTCGATTTCCCGGCGGTAGAGGAAGGGGCGGAGGATCCGGCCTTCCCGGAGTCCGTCCCGCCCTGGCCGGCGGTTTCCTGCGTGTCCGGCGATTCCGCCGTACCCTGTGTCTCCTGAGCCCCCTGCGCTTCCGGCTGCGTCCCCTCCGCATCCGGGGATGTTTCCCCGGATGCGGCCGGGGCCGTCGTGCCGCCGGTGCTGCCGGCGTCCTGCGTCTCCTGGACCAGCAAGGCGTCGTCCGCTACCTCGTCCGGGAATTCAATGGTACAGCCGCTCAAGCCGATCAAAACGGCAAACAGCAGGGCAAGCAGGCCAAGCCCTGCCGAAAGCCCCCGTTTCCCGCCTGTCTTTTTATCCATTCGTTTCATCGCCGTATTCCCCGCCTTTATTGGCGGGAGACAAAGGCCCGGTTTCCCGCGCCTTTGTCTCCCCATTTTCCATCCGCAGTATCTAGGAACGCGCTACCGGCGTCCCTTTTTGGTTGCCGCGACGCCGGCCAGGGCCGCCAACGCCAGGACAAACAGCCCCGTCGCCGCCGTTTCCCCGGTGGAAGGCGAGGCGGTTCCCTCCCCGTTGGAAGGCGTTTCCTCCTGGGCGGGAGGCACCGCACCCGTCCCGCCGTCCTTCAGGCCGGAGGCCAGGAAGTATTCGCCGCCCTCCTCCACCGTCAGGACCGCTTTGCCGTCCTCCACCGTAACCGTCTGCAGCTTTTCGGCCGCGCCCGTATCGGGATCAAAGCGGTACAGGGTCCGCTGGCCGTCTTGGCCGCCGACCTCCAGCGTCAGCGCCGCTTTGCCCGGGAAGGCCCCGCTCTGAGCGAAAGCAAAGGCAAAGGGATCCTCCGCCAGGGCGGCGATGGCCGCCTGGTTCGCCGTATCGCCCAGAGCCAGCCCATAGGCGAAGTCCGCCGGCCGGGTAATATCCAGCCCGTTGAAGGTCAGGGTATACCCCTCGCCGGAGACGCTGTAATCCCGGTCGTCGTCCCGGATCAGCTCAAACACCAGCTCCGGGATCACGCCCTTTTCAAGCGAAGCGATGATCGCCTGCGCATCGGCCACGTCCGAATAATACTGCACATACTCTTTTTCCGAATCCCGCAGGGCGTCGTATTTCGCCAGGATCGCCTGCACGGTTTCCTTGTCCGCCAGGGTGATGTTCCGGGGATCAAGTTCGTTCCAGATCCGCTCGTCAATTTCGTCCACCGCCGCGCGGTAGCCGGTCACCGCCT
The DNA here is from genome assembly GCA_904419005.1 of Candidatus Avimonas faecium. GTDB lineage: Bacteria > Bacillota > Clostridia > Oscillospirales > Acutalibacteraceae > Avimonas > Avimonas faecium. The sequence goes on from CAJFQI010000001.1 coordinate 14,570, forward strand.
GATAGACGGCCTCGAGCTTTTCGCGGCCCTGCACCTGCGCCTGCACGTTCGGATGCAGGGCGGCAAAATCCGCGTACGCCGCTTGGACGGCGGCCTCGTGGGCCAGCGTCACCTCCTGCGCCGAAGGCAGCGCGGCAATCAGCGCTTCAACCCCCGGTACAAGGGCCGCGTCGTCGAGCTCCTTAATCTTATCCTTGGCGGCCAGCAGCCGGTCCGCATTTTCCACCTCGGCGCGGTCCGCTTCGCTGAGCGCCTGGTACGCCGCCCACAGCTCGTTGACCGTCGCTTTGTCCTCCAGCGTCACGTCCGCGGCGTCGGGCAGGAGCGCGATCTTTTCAACCAGCCCGTCAATCGAGCCCTTCAGGTCATACAGCGCATCCACCGCCTCGGCGAGCTTTTCCCGCCCCTGCACGAGCAGCTTATCCTCGTCAAGCAGGCTGCCGTAGAGGAAATAGGCGGCTTCAATCGCCTCTTCGTCAGCCAGCGTCACGTTTTCGGAAATCCTCGCGATCCCTGTCTCTGCCTGCGCAACCAGGGAATCGGTCAGCTCCTGCATTTTGCCGGTGAGCGCGGTGAGCTTGCCGGCGTTGCCTACCTCGGCCTGCTCGGCGGCCGTCAGCCCGTCGTACCGCTTCTGCGCGGCGAGGATCGTCTTCTTATCGGCATAGGCGGCGTCCTGCTCGTCGGGGAGGATGCTCACCGCGTTTTCCACGTCCTCGGCGGTAAACGCCGCGTTTTTGTTGCGGAAGATGGTCAGCGCATAGGTGGTGGCGCCTTGTTCGCGATTCGGGTCAGAAGCAATGCCAAAATAGGAGCTGCTGCCGCCGATCATGTACAGGTTGCCGTATTGGTCGGCCTTGAAGGAGGCGGAATTGTAGGTGGTGCCGCGGTACCGCTCCCCGCCGATCTGCACATCGGTGCCGATCTGGAAGGCCTCCTTGTACTGCGTCTGGCCCGGCTGGTCCTCAAAGACATAGCCGACGCCGGACATGTAGTCAATCGCATAAACGTAAACCTTGTAATTGTTCTCCTCACTGGCGTAGGCCGTGCAGATCAGCGGCACGCTCTGGGAGCTCAGCCCCTCAATGGTATAAGCCGGCTCCAGCGTATCGGCGTCCAGCACGGTAAAGCCGCCCGAAACGTGCATCCCGCCCGAGGGGACGTAAATCCGCCCGTTATAGGCGCTCACGCCGCCGGTCACGCCGCCGCCGATGGCATCCGCCGCCGATTCCTGGACGGTTTGGTGGTTAAAGGTGCCGTCCGCATTGAGCTCAATGGTAAAAAGCTGCGCGGTATACTTGGTCGCCACGATCAGGCGGTTGGTGGTCGCGTCGTAAATCAGGTTGGAACGCACCTGGTCGCCCAGATCAAGGGTATCGTACACCACATCCTTGGTCAGGTGGTGGGAATACAGGACGCCGGAATCCCCGACAAAATAGATCCGGCTGCCGACCACCACGCCGCCGGCCCAGTAATAGCCGCCGGTTTCGGACTTCCAGACATAGTCCTTGACTTCATAGGGATCGGACAGGTCCTCGTCTTCGGTTGAAACGCAGACATAGGCCCCCTGGGTTGCCCCGGTGCCGCCCCCGCCGCCGTTGGTGTAGCCGGTATAAATATAGCCGTCGTTATAGGTGATGGTGCAGAGCATCTGCTTTTCCGCCGGCGTCAGCCAGAGCGGCTCCATCGTTTCGGCGTCGAACGCCTGGATCCGGTTGCTGAGCAGCACGAAAAGCTTCCCGTCGCCATAGCACATACGGGAGAAAAAGCCGGTTTTATCCACGCTATCGCCGTCGCCGTCGCCGAGCTTGACCTCCTTGAGCCGCTCGCCCGTCACGATGTCGTAGCAGACCAGGGTATCGTAGGTATAGGTGCTCCCGCTGGTCGTGGTAAAGTACATCTTGTCGCCGACGATCACCGGGTCCTGGGCGGAAATGTTCTCCCCGCCTACCTTTTCCGCCTGCCCGTACAGCAGCATTTCCATCTCGTCCAGGGTGGTGGGCAGCTTGCTTTCCACCACGGCGGAATTGCCGCTGTCCTTGGCAAACGAGGACCAATACGCCTCCTGCGCCGCCGTTTCCTCCGCCGGCGCGGCCAGGGCGCCGGTGCTGAGGAGCGTCCCCAGCATTGCCAGCGTCAGGACGCCTGAAAGCAGCCGCCGGCCGGCCCCCGGGCAGCCCGTCGTCTTTGGTTTGTTCATAGTCCCTCTCCTTCTTCCTCTTTGTTTTCATCCGGGAAGGAACAGAAAAGGGAGCCGAAATGCTTCGGCTCCCTGCTTGATAAAGTGGACGGGAGGCCCCTTCAGGCCCGGCGCCGGGCCAAAAGACGGCTTCCCCCGCAATTTATCCTCTGTTTCCGCCGAAAAGATTGATAAACATGCAAGGCAGGTCTCCTGGCTCGAAATCGTCCTACCGGCGCGGCCCTTCCCAGAGGCGGAAATCCGTCTCCAGTGGCTCCCACGGGAAAACCCGTGTCCACGCTTTCGTCCTTCTCACAGTAGCGGGCGGCTGCCGCGGCTTTTCACCGCGTTCCCTTTTCATCCGCCGCGCGGGGGCGCGGCGGCAACCATTGCATCTGCGCTTTATGCAATTGTCAAATTGCGGTTATATTGTAGCCTGCCTAACGCCAAAAGTCAACGGCTTCGGGAGGAACCGGCGGTAAAATTCCAGAATTCCCGAATTATTACCAAGCCGGCAGGCGCATGTCCCCGCCAGGGCGTTGGCCTCCCGCCAAGGGAGGAGACGGCGGATAGGGCCGCCCCCCCACGCACGCGGCACCGCCCCCTGCACACGACCGCTTTTGCGATATTTCCCGCGGCTTCCCTACGGCTCGAGCATCCCGTATTTGACCTTGATCCGGTCAAGGATCTCAATCACCGGCTTGGAGAAAAACAGGAGGAAAAAGGCGGTGGCCACCGCATGGGTCAAATCAAACCGGAAGGCAGAGACATACGTGGCAATCACGGTCGGCCAGGTCAGCGGGTTCCCGGAGCTGAGCAGCGTCCCCAGGTTGATGATCCCCCCGTAGATCAGGAAGGTGGCCAGGGTTCCATAGATGCACAGCGGGATCCGCTTTTTGGGCAGCAGACCCTTTTTGAACAATATTCCCGCCAGGAAGCCCACGATCCCGAAGCAGAACATCTGCCAGGGGGTGTAGATGCCCTGGCCGAAGAAGAAGTTGGAAACAAACCCGGTCACCGCGCCGACCAGGAAGCCCGACTCCGCCCCGAAGCAGACCCCCGCGATGATCACGATGGCGCACACCGGCTTGAATTGGGGCAGCATATAGAAAGCGGCCCGGCCCGCCACCGCCAGCGCGGCCAGGGTGGCGATCACAATCAGCTCCCGCGCCTGGGGCTTCCGTTTTTCAAACACCATGAAAAACGGGATCATGGTGCAGATGATAATCAGCAGGGAAACCGCGTAATACAGCCGCCAGACCACGGTGGTCCCGAAAAGGGAAAATTCCCATTTCATGGTCTGCATCCGGCTGCCCAGCACAACCAGCACGACCGGGATCAGGACGACGATAAAAAACAGCGACACCCGCGTCCGCTTGCTCAGCTTATGTTTGCTTTTTTCCTTCGGCGGCCGCTTTCCCGGAGCCTCCGGCGTCGGAGCCGGGCAGGAGGGGGATGCGTTCCCGGGTTGGATTCCCCCGCCCTGCGGGGCGGGCGCCGAAGGCGCTGTATGCGGGTCCGGGGTCACAAATTCCGTTGGCACAGCGCAATAACCTCCTCCTCTGTCACGGCATCCGGGAAAAGCCGGCGGGCCATCCGGTTGGCCGCGGTGGTATAAAAGCTGTTGCCCGCGAAGAATGCGCGGGTGGGCCCGGAGGAAACCACGCTGCCGCCGAAGAACATGGCGCAGGTGTCGGCATACCGGGCGCAGAATTCCACGTCGTGGGAGACCATCACGATGGTTACCCCCTGCCCCTGGAGCTTTTTCAGGATGCCGGCCAGCGTCCGCTTAAAGTAGCCGTCAATCCCCTTGGTCGGCTCATCAAGCAGCAGCAGGCGCGGCTCGAGCAGGAGCACCTTGGCCAGCGCGGCGCGCTGCTGCTCCCCGCCGCTGAGGTCGTAGGGGTGCATCGGCAGCAGATCCTCAATCTCGGTCAGGGCGGCCATTTCCCGCGCTTTGCCCCGCTTCTCCTCCGCGGTCATCCGGCGGCCGGAGAACATCTCCATTAGGTCAAGCTCCACCGTCTTTTTGACAAAAAGGGCCTGCGGGTTCTGGGGGAGCACCCCCAGGTTATGGTGAAACAATTCCTCGTCGGTGTATTTGGAAAGCTCCCGGCCGTGGAGCTTGATTTTCCCGCGGTAGGGCCGGCTCAGGCGGCTCATCAGGTTCAGGGTGGTGGTTTTCCCGGTGCCGTTGCCGCCGACGATGGCCATCCACTCGCCGCTTTGCACCGTGAGGTTCAGATCCCGGATCACGTCGGGGGCGCTCTTTTCGTATTTGAACCACACGTCCTTCATCTCAATGGCGGGAGCCGCCCCGTCCGCCGCCTTGCCTTCCGTCCCCTCCCCGGCGGGAAGGGCCGTCTGGGCGGGCGCCTTGTCCCGGAACAGCTCATCCAGCCACTGGCGGCCGTCCCGCACGGTGAGGGGGCAGGGCAGGCGATTTTCCACCCCCGCGTGAATCCGGATGGGCGCGGGAAGGGCCCAGAACATATCGTGCTTTTTCTCTTTGAGGATCCGCCCTACCTCCGCCGGCCGGTCGTAGCAGAGCAGCCTGCCCTGGTCAAGCACCGCCACCCGGTCCGCCGCGGGAAAGATCTCGTCCAGCCGATGCTCCGAAATCAGGATGGTGGTGCCCAGCTCCCGGTTGATCTTCTTGACCGTCTCAAGGAATTCGGAGGCGGCGATCGGGTCGAGCTGGGAGGTCGGCTCGTCCAGGATCAGCACGCCGGGCTGCATCGCCATGACCGAGGCAAGGTTGAGCAGCTGCTTCTGCCCGCCGGAAAGCTCGGTCACATTCCGCATAAACCAGCCCTGGATGCCGAAAAAGCTCGCCATCTCCGCCACCCGCAGCCGGATGGTCGCCTTATCGCAGCCCAGGCTTTCCAGACCGAAGGCAAGCTCGTGCCAGACCTTGTCGGTCACGATCTGGTTATCCGGGTTCTGCAGCACATACCCGATCCCGGACGCCTGAGCGCGCTGATCGGCCTCCTCAAGGGGACGCCCGTTGTACAGGATAACGCCCTCCCGCGTCCCATGCGGGGTTAAAACGGTTTTGAGATGGCGCAGGAGGGTGCTTTTCCCGCAGCCCGAACGGCCGCAGAGGGCGACAAACTCCCCCTCCCGCACCGTCATGGTCAAATGATCCAGCGCCTTTTTGGTCTGTTCGGGATAGGAAAAGGTCAGATTTTCGATTGCAAACGAGCCCATTTGGCGTCCTCCCACAAATCCATGATCAGCGGCATCAGGCAGAGCCCCGCGTATCCGAGGTAAACCGTCAGGCTGAAGGGCGAAAAAGGCTTGACAACAAGCGCGGGGAAATACACGATGTTGTTTTCCCCCGCCGCCGCGCCGGCCAGCACCACCGCGATCAGCAGCAGCAGCACAACGAGGCCCAGCACGTCCCGCCGGTCAAAACGGTAATTGGAGAAGCTGGTCCGCCCCTTCAGCCCGTAGCCGCGCGATTTCATCGAGTCTGCCGTGTCAATCGCGTTTTCCAGCGCCCAGGTAATCAGGATCAGCAGGATCTTCATCCCGTTTTTCGCACGCTGAATAACGCCGCCGTTGCTGACATCCCGCCCGATGCACTTCTGCGCGTTTGAGATCACCCGCGCCTGCGCCTTGAACCGCGGCACCAGGCGCAGCGTCATCGACAGCACCAGGGACAGGGCGGGGATCACCCGCCCAAACAGATAGATAAATTTATCCGAGGTCATCACCGCATTGTAGCAGGAGAACCAGATGATGACCGAGACGAACATGGTCGCCGCCGCAAAGCCGTAAATAATGGATTCGGCCGTGACCGGATTGTCGTTGACGTAAACCAGGATGGTCGCCCCTTCGTGGTTGAACACGGGATTCATCACGGCAAAAAGCAGCAGGACGGGAAGCATCATCAGGTTGAACCGCACCGCTTTCCCCCGGTTGAGATAGGTGGAGTAGGCCATGCCGCACAGCAGGGAAATCCCCAGGAAAACGGGGTGGAGGAAGAACATGCTGAACAGGATGACCGCCAGGAAATACAGGAAATTCACCACCGGGTGAAAGGACGAAAAGCTATCCTTCAACATCGCTCCCCCTCTCAATACGGGCGCCGGCCAGGCCCGGCTTCACCGTTCTCTTTAGCTTAATATACGCCTTTGCCCCTGTCAAGGACAGGGGGCGAAATTCGCCGAAAATTACGAAAAAAGCCGCCTTCCTCCCAAAGGGACGGAAAGCGGCCTCCGGCCGAAGCAAGGCAAACGAGCGGCTTTCCCCGGCCGTCTCGGGAGGCTGCCGCCGGCTGCGGCGTCTTGCGTGTGCGTCTTGCCGCAGCCGCCGGAAAACGGGCGCTTCGCTTTCACGCCCGGCAGCCTTATCCATCGGCCGGGAGGAGCCGGTCGCCGCATTTCGCCCCCCGCGCCTGCCGGAAGGCCGCCGGGTCGCGGCGGGTGGCCAGCCGCTTCTCCAGCCCCTGCGCCGTACACAGCGTCAGCGCAATCCGCCCCTTAGCCACCTGCGGGTGGCGGAGCACCCGCGCGCCGCCGGGTTCGCCGGCAAGAAGCGCCGGCCGGCAAAGGGCCAGATACGCGAATTTTTCGTCCTCGTAAGGGGCCTCTCCCCCCTTGAGCTGCCGGTGAAGGCGGCTGCGGGCCACCCGGCAGGTAAAATGGCACCAGTCGGGCCCCGTCATCGGGCAGGGGCCGCTGTGCGGGCAGGGGGCCGCTATCCGCGCGCCCAGCCCCGTCAGCCGCTCCCGCACCTGCCGCAAAACAGCGAACCCGGCCGGGGTGCCCGGCTCCACCACCAGAAGCAGCCCCCGCGCCGCCTGCCACAGCCGCTCCGCCGCCGTTTGCAGCACCGCGGGGGGCAGCTCGTTCAAAACGTAGGCCGCCGTCACCAGCTCCGCCTGGGGCAGCGGGCCCGCCGTCAGGTCCGCCGCCTGCCAGCGGGCGGACTGGAGGGCGGGAGGCCCCGCCTGCGCCAGCCGCTGGCCGAGCTCCCGCATGGCCGGCTCCCGCTCCAGGCAGAGGATGCTTTCCGGATGGAAAACCGCCTCCGCCGCCCAGGCGGCCGCGCCGGTCCCCGCCCCGGCATCCAGCAGGGTATGGGGCCGGAAATCCGGCAAAACCTCCGCCGCGTACTGCATGGCCGCCGCGCAGGCCCCGAAGGTGGCGGGCATCCGGGCGGCGGCATAAGCCGTCGCCTCCGCCCCCTGGGTAAGCAGGCGGCGCCCCCGCCCGCTCTCCTTCCGGTACCGCCGGGACAAGGCCTGCGCCTGGGACAGCAGGCGGGATGCCCCTTCCTTCTCCGCCTCCTGCTCAACCGCTGCCCGCAGCGCCGTTGGAAATTCCATCGCTTTCCCTCTTTCGCTCCGTGGCGCTTTGACCGGCTATGTATGCCCGTCAGCGCACAGAATAACAATCACCAAGGATAATTTGCCCTTTTCATCCGGCGCGGTAAAGCAGAGCTGCCGCACCGTTCCAACGACCAGAGAGCGCCGTCCGCGGCCGTGAGGATCTCCATCCCCGCCCCGGCCGGCTTCCCGGCGCATTCGTCCACAAGGCTCCAATCTCCTCCGTCCCGTACAGCCAGCATACGTCCAACGCGCCGGCAGGGATGCCGACAACGGCGAAGCCCTCGGGCGGCTGCGTGCCGGCCGGGGCGAATTCGCCGATCCAGCAGGCAAACGGCTCCCCCTCCTTGAAGCGTCTCAGCCCCAGGTATGCGCCGCCGTCCCCATATACGGCGTGCGCCGCAGGCTCCGTTTTTCTTTATATTAGCATGGCGCTTGGGGGAATACAAGGCCGAAACGCGGAGCGCCGGCCGCGTTTGCGGCCGGCGCAAAAGCCATATCGACGTTTTGGGGAAGGCCGTAGGCGCGCCTTCCCCCCGCCTCATCCCTTCGGGAGCACCGACAGGGCGAATACCGCCAGGCCGGCGGCGGCCAGCCAGACCGGCAGCGGCCGGAAGGAGGGCGGCAGGTGGGGGTTGCCGGCAGGCTCCAGGCGCGGGGCCGCCGCCGCAATCAGCGCGCACCCCAGCCCCAGGATCAGCGCCGCCGCCGCGATCCCCCCATACAGGGGAAGGGCCGCCGCTTCGGGCAGGCGCCGGTCGGCCGCGAGCACGGCCAAGGCCGCCAGAGCCGGCAGAGTGCCGTCCGAAAAAACGGCGCGCAGGGCTGCCTTGACCGGCGCTTCGTTGGGCTTCTGCCGGAGCGCCGCACCCGCCGCGAGGGCCAGCAGCCCGGCCAAGGCGGCGGCGAAGAAGGGCCTCCAAACCGATGGGAGGGGGAACCGCCTGGTCAGCGGGGCGAACAGAGCCCCGGCCGCCGCCGTCAGGCCCGCCGCGCACGCCGCATACAGCAACCCCTCCGGAACCCGGTAGCCGCTCAGCCGGCCCTTCCCGCGCACGCGCACCAGCGCCAGCAGCAGGGCGGCTGCAACCAGGCCCGCCCCGCCGAAGGCAAAGGAAGCGGACAGCGGGAACCCGTCCGGCAGGAGCCGCACCCCGGCCAGCGTGCCGGCCGACAGCAGCTCCCGCACCCCGCCGGTCAACAGAAGGGCCGCGGCGCAGCCCACCGGCTGCCCGGCGGGCAGGGGCGGCTTTTCGTCCAGGGACAGGGCCGCCGGGGCGCTGAACAGCAGCAGGGCCGCCGACAGACCCTCCGGCCCCATCGCATCCCGCCAGGCAGGGCGCCAGGCGGAAAGCGCCAGCGACAGGGCGGTATACAGCGCCGCGGCAAAGAGAAGGGAGGCCGCGTTTTTGGCCGGGCCGGCAAGGGGCCGGAAAATCCGCAGCATCAGCAGATTGAGCAGCAGGAGCAGCCCGCCGCCGGCAATAGCCAGCAGCGCCGCGGTCAGGGAGCCGCAGCCCGCGGCCAGCAGGCAAAAGAATACCGCCGCGCCGTCTACCGACGGACGCCGTTTCACGGGGGCCATCCTACCGGCTCTCCCGGGCCAGGGCCGCCGCCAACACATACGCGCGGTTGGCGGCCCTGACCACCGCCCTCGAGGAAACCGTCGCGCCGGTTACGCCGTCCACTTCCCCGTTGCCGGCGGCCGCGTTATCCACGCCGCCCTCCGTGCCGCCTTCCTGCCCCTGTGGAGGCGCTTCCCGCAGCGCTTCGGCCGCCAGCCGGACGAATTCCGACACACTCACCGACACCCCGGTATAGGCGTCGGTCTTGCCCGTGTCCGCATCGTATACCAACGCCGCCGGATCCTGCACGGCAATCAGCGCGTCCTGCATAACCGCGGCCTGTTCATGCCACAGCAGGCCGTCCTCTGTCATGACGTATTCGCCCGCCTGCGACTCCTGCTTCTTTGTCCGGTCGGAGCCTTCCTTCCGGGCGTCCCAATTGACCGCCGTAATCCGGCCGCCCTGCACCGTGATTTCCACAAAGGCGCGGTAGCCGTCCACATAGTCCTCCTGCTCGGCGCGGTAGCTGCCGTCCTTCCACATCTCCGGCACAGAGGACGCGCCGCTCGGCGCCCCATCGTCCATACCAGTGTAGCCATCCAGGGAAGCGGGGGCCGCCAGGGAATCAAACTGGCGGTAAAACGCCTCCTCCGTCACGCGGGAGCCGTAGCCCTGCGTTTCCTGGTTGTCGCCGACGCGCAGCCCTAAGAAGCGGGAGGCGTCGGCCGAGAGGGCGGTATGCACCTGCATCTCCCCGCCGTAGCCTTTGACCGCGACGGTGACGGCGTAGCCGAGCAGGGCGCCGTCTGCATCCAGTACCCGGTATGCGGCTTTTATATCGGATTCCCCCGCCGTGTCCACCGCCTGCCAGGTATCGCCCGAAATCACGCCGGAAAATGCGTCCTGCACCGCCTGAAGCTCCTGCTTCTCAATGACGCGGCGGGTGACGGCGTCCATTCCAAAAAGCAGCGCTGCCGAAACCGCGGTCACCGCCAGCAGGCTCAGCAGCGGCTTAAGCCATTGTTTCATAGTCCACATCCTACCCCTTCCTTGTTCCGCCGCGGCGCACAGCGCCGGCCCGGCGATGCCTTTTCCACACCCCGTGCGCCGTCTGTCCGGCTGCCCGGGCGGAAATCCCTGTTTCTACTCCTGATGAGATCCAAAGGCCGCCGGCGGCTCACCGCTTGGCCGGGTCGGGCGCCGCCGCATGGGACGGCCGCGTACCGTAGACCGGCGGGCGGGTGAGATACTCTATCAGCGGGGTGGCCAGGTTCATCAGCAGGATGGCAAAGCACATCCCCTCCGGGTACGGGCCCCAAAGGCGGAGCGCCGCCGTCAATATCCCCACCCCGGCGGCGAAAACCAGCTCGCCGGCAAAGGTGGTGGGCTTGCCGGTAAAATCGGTCGCCATATAAAAGGCGCCCAGCAGCAGCCCGCCGGATAAGACCTGCGCCGCCGCCTTGCCGGTAAACAGGGGCTCCCCGCCGAAAATCCAATAAAAGAGGGCGAAGCTCCACACGCAGACGGCCGGCACCCGCAGCCGGATGCATCCGGTTGCCAGAAGATATGCCCCGCCCAAGAGGATCAGCAGCGCCGAGGTTTCCCCCAGGCTGCCGTTTTCCCCACCCCAGAGCATCGGCCAAAGATCCCCGCCCGCCGCAAGCGGGGTGGCGGAGGAAACGGCATCCGCCCATTCGTACCCGCGCAGGCTGGACGGCCATACCGCCATCAGCATGGCGCGGCCCGCCATCGCGGGGTTGAGCAGGTTGTGCCCGATCCCCCCGAAAAGCTGCTTGACCACCGCGATGGCGAAAACGCCGGCCGCCGCCGCGGCAAGCAGGCTGGTCCCCGCCGGCAGGGAAAGGGCCAGCAGCAGCCCGGTCACGACCGCGCTGCCGTCAAACGCCGCCCTGTCCCGGCGGAGCCTGAGGCACAGCCACTCGCTGGCCGCGCAGGCCGCCACCGTCACCAGCAGCAGCCACAGCGCCCGGAGCCGGAAAAACCAAAGCGCGGCGGCCACCGGCGGGATGAGGCCGATGCAGACGTCCCGCATGATGCCCCGCGTGTCCCGCGGACGGCGGATATAAGGAGCGGACAGCGCGATATTCGGTTTCTGGTTCAACGGATTTCCCTCCTCTGCGTGACGGCCCGGCGGCTTCCCAGCCCCCGCGCGGTCAGGCGCGCTTGGCCCGGTTTTCCAGGAAAGCGGAGCGGGCCATCGTCACCCGATGGGCCAGCGGCCGCTTGGCCGGGCAGATATAGGAACAGCAGCCGCAGGAAATGCACTGGTCGGCCCGGTAGGCCGCGCAGGCCGCCATATCCCCGGCGATCACCGCCGCGTCAATAGCGAAGGGGAGCAGGGACGAGGGGCAGACCCTCGCGCAGCCCCCGCAGCGGATGCAGTTGCTTTCCTTAAATTCCGGCCGGTCGAGCACCACCAGGCCGGTTGTGCCTTTGGTGACCGGGGCCTCCAGGGACGGCATGGCCGCGCCGGTCATCGGCCCGCCGGCAATCCAAAGCAAGCGGGCCTCCCCGGTCGCCCCGCCGCAGTAATCCAGCAGCTCCGACAGGCGGGTGCCGATCGGGACATAGAGGTTGGCGGGCCGGGCCACCCGGCCGGAAACGGTCACCACCCGATGGGTGAGGGGGCGCCCCTGCAGCGCGTCGGCCAGGGCTGCCGCCGTCCCTACGTTGCTGACGACCGCCCCGCAGTCGGCGGGCAGGCCGCCGGCCGGGACCTCCCGCCCCAGGACGGCCCGGATGAGCTGGCGCTCGCCCCCCTGCGGGTACTTGGCCGGGAGGCGGACCACCGCCATCCCTTCCCGGCCGCGGACGGCCTCCTCAAGCAGGGCGGCGGCATCCGGCTTGTTGGACTCCACGCACAGGAACACCTGCGCGCCGCCCGCCGCCGTTTGCAGCGCCGCGGCCCCGGCGACCACCCGCTCCGGCTGCTCCGCCATCAGGCGGTGGTCGCCGGTGAGATAGGGCTCGCATTCCGCGCCGTTGACCAGCACATACCGGATCGGCTTGTTGGTTTGATATTTTAGAAAGGTGGGAAAGCCCGCGCCGCCCAGGCCGGCCAGCCCCGCCTCCCGCATCAGGGCGCGGATGCCGTCCCGGGTATCCTCGTGGGCCAGCGGCGGCGCCGCCTCCCCCTTCCCGTCGCTGTCCACCACCACGGCGAGGGTCTCTCCCGCTGCCGAAGGGCGGGGCTCCACCGCACGGACAACCCCCGATACGCCGCAGTGGATGGGCGCGGCAAAGGCCGGGCGGCCGTCCTTGCCCTCGGGCGGGACGGCCACGGCCTGGCCGGCCAGCACCCGCTCCCCCGGCTTTACGATGGGGAGGCACTCCGCCCCGACGCCCTGCCGCATCAACAGCACCAGCCGCGCCGGGGTAAAGGGGCGGATGGAGCTCTGCGAGGTGGGATCCTTATGCTCTGCGGCGTGGCCGAACACCACGCCGCCCCGAAAAGGCAGAGGCATTCTTTTTCCTCCTTGCTATCAAATCAAAACGGGCTCTCCGCCCGCGCCGGGGCAACGGGGCGGCCCCGTGCAGGCGGCCCCCGGCGCGGGAGCCGTCACGCCGCCGGCTGAAGGCCGAAGCCGGGGGTCGCCGCGGTGGTTCCGTCCGCAAAGACCCAGAGCGCCTCAAGCCCGGAGATTCCCTCCGCCAGCTCCCGCGCCTGCTCGTACGGCTGGGCGTAAAGCGCCGTGGAGTAAAAGTCCGCGGCCCCCGCATCCGGCGCGATCACCGTAACCGCCCGGACATACGCGGCGGGGCGGCCGGTGGAGGCGTCAAGGATATGGGGATAGAGTACCCCGTTTTGAACAAAATATTTCTGGTAGTCCCCGCTGGTGCCGACGCAGCCGTCCCGGAGCGTGAGCTGTCCCAGCGCCTCGGGCGGGTCCTCCGCGCCCGATCGGTTGAGGGAGGCGTCCGGGTTGCGCACGGCGACCGTCCAGCCGTCCCTGCCCGGCGGCGCGCCCGCGCACACCAGCGTGCTGGTCCCGCAGTCCAGCAGGAAGCACCCGACCCCGCTCTGACGGAGCTTTTCGGCAATCCCCTGCGCCGCCAGCCCCTTGGCCGTGCTGCCCAGGTCAAGGGACATCGCCGGATCGGCCAGCTCCACCCAGGCCTGTCCCCCGTCCCGGGTCACGCGGACGGCGGACGGCGACACATGCCCCATCGCCTCGCGGATGGCCGCGGCGTCCGGCGGAGAGCCCTCCTCCCTGGCCGTATGCCAGAGGGAAAGGACGCTGCCCATCGCGATGTTTACCGCGGGCGTCGTTTCCTGCCAGGCCAGGCTGGCCTCCACCGCGTCCGCCAGCGCCGGCTCCACCGCCACCGGCCCCTGCCCCGCTCCCTCGTTGACGCGGGACAGCTCGCTGTCCGGGCGGTAGAGGTTATACAGCCGGTCAGCCTGCTCCAGCTCCGCCCGGACCAGCTCGCAGGCGCGGTCAAACGCCGCGCTGTCCTCGCAGTAGGCGGTAAAGCGCACCACGGTATCCAGCGACCCTAGGAAGGCCGTCTGGTAGCGGGCCGGCTCCGCCGTCCCATCCCGCCCGCAGCCGGACAGCAGCAGCGCGGCGGCAAGGCCGGAAAGCCGCCAAGCCGCCCGGCGGATTGTCCGCATACCGTCCCCTCCCCTCGCCGCCGGTCCTGCCGGCCGCCGTTTGTCGAAGGCGGCCGGCGGCCTATTTTGCGCCCGCCGCGGAAGGGGCCGGCCCTTTGCCGCGCCCTGCCCTTGCTTAAGGAAATTTTTGCCCGGCGATTTTGGCAATTTCGGCGATTTGAATTTTTTGTAATCCGGCTTTTATTCTTTGCGGAATTGTGGTAAAATACTCCCGATATCTGTTTTTGGAAGGAAAAAGGGAATCCCGAATCTTTGCAGGAGATGATCGCTATGTTCGCTATAAAAAACGACCGTTCCCTTGCGCAGAAAGCCCTCCGCCTGGGCGTGGCGGCGCTGGCCGCCGCGGCCGCGCTGGCTTTGACCGCCTGCGGCCCCCAGAATGAAGTGGGAATACAAAGCGGCGGCACCACCACGGCGGCGGAGACGACGGCGGCGACGACCACAGCGGCAACGACGACGGCCGCCACGACGACGGCGCCGCACCCCGACGGCATGACGACCGGCTGGTCCACCGATTCGGTCAACATCCGCACCGGCCCGGGTACGGACTATTACGCCATCGGCGGCCTTCATGTGGGCGAGCAGGTCACCATCCTGGGCAAGGAGGGCGATTGGTACCAGATCCGCTTTGCGAACGGGCCGGACGGCGTCGGCTATGTCAACGCCCAATATATCTCCGCCACGCTGGTCGCCACCACCGTGCCCCCCGCTACCGCCCCGGAAACCACGACGACGGCCGCGCAGTAAGCCGCGGCGTCCCAGACATCCAAACAGAACCGCCGGGAGGAAGGGCCGCGCTCTTCCTCCCTTTTTGCTGTATGGGGCGGCTGGTCGCCGCCCTCAGCCGTTGGGAGGAAATGCCATGAAACAGCAGCGCCCCTATCCCTGCTTTACCGTCACCCACAAAGCCCAGCTCGCCTGCGAGGCGGGGCATCCCTGGATTTACGATACCGAGGTCCTAGAGGCCGGCGAGCACGAAAACGGGGGGATCGTCGACGTATTCAGCACCCGGGGCCGGTATATCGGCACGGGGCTGGTCAGCGACCATTCCAAAATCCGGATCCGCCTGCTCACCCGCAACGCATCCGACCGGGTGGACGAGGCGTTTTGGCAGCGGCGGGTGCGCTATGCCTGGGAGTACCGCAAGACGGTGATGGGGGACGACTGCAACGCCTGCCGGGTTATTTTCGGGGAAGCCGACCAATTCCCCGGCCTGACGGTCGACCGCTTTGAAAACGTGCTGGTGACGCAGACCCTCTCCTTAGGCATTGAACGGCTTAAGCCGGTGATTTTCCCCCTCCTGCTGCAGGTGCTGCGGGAGGACGGGCAGGCCGTGGACGGGATCTTTGAGCGCAACGACGTGGGCATCCGCCGCCTTGAGGGGCTCGCGGAAGGCAAGGGCTGGTTCGGCGAGCCGCTCCCTTCCACCCGGCTGACCCTGACCGAAAACGGCGTAAAATACCGGGTGGATTTTGAAAACGGGCAGAAAACCGGCTTCTTCCTTGACCAGAAATACAACCGCCGGGCCACCGCCAGGCTGGCCGCCGGACGCCGGGTGCTGGACTGCTTTACCCACACCGGCTCCTTTGCGCTTAACGCCGCTTTGGCCGGCGCGGCGCACGTTACGGCGGTCGATATTTCGGCTGACGCGGTCGCTTTGGCGCAGGAAAACGCCCGGCTGAACGGGCTGGAGGACCGGATGGACTTCCGGTGCGAAAACGTCTTTGACCTGCTTCCCTCCCTCAAGGGCAAGCCCTACGATTTCATTATCCTTGACCCGCCCGCCTTTACCAAATCCCGCTCCGCCACCCAGAACGCGATCCGCGGGTATAAGGAAATCAACCTCCGCGCCATGAAGCTGCTTCCCCGCGGCGGGTATCTCGCGACCTGCTCCTGCTCCCACTTTATGACCGACGCCCTTTTCCGGGAGATGCTCCGGGCCGCGGCGGCGGACGCCGGCGTTTGCCTGCGCCAGATCGAGACGCGTCAGCAGGCGCCCGACCATCCCGTGCTTTGGAACGTGCCGGAAACCGATTACCTCAAGTTCTATCTGTTCCAGATTGTATAACGGCGGGACAGCATCGGGCGGCGCTGATTTCACGAGCCGCCGCACGGGGGGAAGCGCCGGCCGAACCGGCATAGTCAATAAAGCGTGAAATGTGCTACACAGAAGATACGGGATCAAGGGAGCGGCAGCGCGCTGCGTTTTGCCGTTCCCGCGATTCCGTGTCTTTTTTCGCGGTTTTCGCCCCTGCTCCGCCCGTTCCGCCGCCGGGAATCGTATGGGAGCGTATACTTTGTCCCCGGGCGGCATATACTTTACGATAAGAATCCGCTGCGGAAACGGGAGGAGGGACCGCATGTATCCGCTCGCCTTCGCCGCCGATAAACGCAGCGAAAGGGTGCTGGCGCTATGGATATCCGCCGCCGGGATCCTCCTGACCGGGCTGTCCGGCTGCCTGGCCGGGCTGCTCACCCCCTGGCTGCTGATCCTGGCCGCCCTGACCGGGGCGGCCACGGTGGCCGCTGCGCTGTGGTACCCGCCCCGGTATGCCGCCTGCCTGCAGGGCAGCTTTGACGGGACTGCCGTCCGGGCGGTCAAGGGGGTGCTCTTCAAGCGGGAGCTCTACGTCCCCGCCTCCGCCCTGCGGACCGTGGAGTCGGGCTCCACCCCCCTGCAGCGGCGGCTGCGCTGCAGGACCATGGTGCTGCGCTTTGCCGGAGGCGCCGTGCTCATCCCCCTCCTGCCCGAAGACGAGGCCGAGCGGCTCTCCCAGGCGCTGGAAGCGGTCTGCGCGCCGGAGGGGGGGCCGCCGGACGGCCGAACGGACGGCAGCTAACCGCCGGGCAGGGCTCAGCCGCCAAAGGCCCGCGGCGTACCCAGGCCCGTCCTTCGCATAGACGCCCGCCCCGCGCCGGGCAGAAAACGTACGCGCTTCCGCCGGCCCGCCGAAAGAGCCGGGAACCGCTGCCGGTCCCGCTCCGCCGGGATGCCCTCCTCCGCCTCTGAAAACCGGCGGCGGAGGACAGGTTCCCGCTCCGGGCGCGTTCATCCCCGAAAAGGGCCGAAAAGGAGTATCCGCCATGTTCCGCCCCCACCCCCTCTATTGCTATTACGACTCCAAAAAGTGGATACTCCTTCTCCTGCTGCCCGTGCTGCGGGCAGTCTTTTCGCCGCGGGATATCGTATTTATCCTTCTCGCCTCCCTGCGGGACGTCGTCCTGGCCGCGCTGCTGATCGGCTACTCCGTAATGAAGTGGAAAGAAGCACGGTATTCCCTGCACGGCGGGCTGACGCTGCGGCAGGGCCTGGTTTACCGCCGGACGCTGCGCATTTCGGCGGAGGATGCCGCCTCGGTCGAAACGGAGCGCACCCCGCTGATGTGGCTGGCCCGCGGGCGGCGGGTGCGGATCAATACCGCCGGCCTGCGCCGGCGGGCGGACGCGACGATTTACCTTCCCGCTTCCGCCACGCGGGGGACGCTTCAGAAGGGGGCCGGCCGGCCATGGCGCCGGTACGCGGCCCGCGCTTTCCCCGTAGCGGTGATGTCCGCGTCCAGCTCAAACGCGGCGCTTGGGCTGCTGACGCTGGCCCCGGCGGTGCGGCAGGCAGGGCAGATCCTGGGCCGGGAGATGACCGGCGAAGTGTACAACCTGATGGACCGCCTGCTTTCCATCAGCCTGCCCCCGCTGTTCAACACGCTGACCAACGTCCTGATCCTGGGCTGGGCCTATGCCTTTATGCACATGTTTATCCGGACGGCCGGGTTTTACGCCGAGCGGGACGGGGAGCAGCTGCACGTCACCTCCGGCCTGCTGACGCGGCGGGACGTCTATATCGACTGCAGCCGGATCACCGCCCTTGAGCTCCGCCAGACCCTGTTCATGCGGCTTTTCAGCCTGCATACCGTCACGATAACGGCAGCCGGCTACGGCCGGGAAAAGGGGGCACGCCCTCTCATCATCCCCGCCGCGCGGCCGAAGGAGCTCTGCGCCGCGCTGGATGTACTGCTGCCGGAATACCCCATCTGTGCAGGGTCCCTCCGTCCGGCCAAAAGCGCGCTGTGGCGGTATGTCTGGCCTCCCCTCCTGCTGACGGCGGGGAGCTTCCTGCCCCTGCTCCTGGGCGGGGTATGGGGGACGCTGGCCGCCGTGTGGTTCCTGGCCGGGACGTGGTGGCTGTTCATCCGGCTGACCGGCTATTTCCGGGCGGGCTTCGGCGTAGGGCGGGGCGCGGTCACCATGCGGTATCCCCGCGGGCTGGCCCTGTATGAAATCCACGTCCCCTGCGAGGTGGCGGACTGCCTGATTATCACCCGGAACCCGTGGGAACGGCGCAACGGCACCTGCACGGTAGAGCTCCGCTGCTTTGGGGAGAAACGCCGGCGCCACCGGGTGCGCGCCCTGCCCTATGAGCCGGCAGCCAGGCTGGCCGGCTGCCTGATTGCTATGGACGCTGCTGCAAAGCAGTAGCAGCCACCCCCAGGAGCCCGCCTCTTGCGTTCTTGCAGGCGGCTTCCGCAGGAGGAGTCCCGCGGGAGCCGCCTGTGCGCTTTTCCACAGCCGCCCCCTTTCCGCCGTCTGCAGCGCACGGAGGAAAATCCCCGAAAAAGCATTGAATCGGACGCCGAATCATGCTATTCTAAAAAAGAGGATGTCCCTGCGGCGGGGAGAACGTTTTCTCACCACGTCTGCCGGCACAGGGGACAAGTCCTGCTGCGCCCGCATAACGGGCAGAGAAAGGATGAGGCAGATGCAGTATCGCCAATTCGGGAAAACCGGGGAGACGGTTTCGGTCCTCGGCTTCGGCGCGATGCGTTTCCCGTATAAGGACGGCAAGGTGGACGTGGACGAAGCCGTCGCTATGATGCGCCACGCCATGGATCAAGGGCTCACCTACATTGACACGGCCTATTTCTACCACGATGGGGAAAGCGAAAAAATCGTAGGGAAGGCCGTCAAGGACGGCTACCGCGAAAAGGTACATATCGCCACCAAGCTGCCGATGAGCCTGGTGGAAAAGGAAGAGGATTTTGAGCGGTTCCTCTCAACCCAGCTGGGGCGGCTGGAGCTTCCCTACGTCGATTTCTATCTTCTGCACGCCCTGGACCGCCGGGAGTGGGATAAGGCCAAGCGCCTGCATATCCCCGAAAAGATGGAACAGGCCAAGCGGGACGGGCGGATCCGCCATATCGGCTTTTCCTTTCACGACGATTACGAAATCTTCCAGCAGATCCTTGACGAATACAACGGCTGGGAATTCTGCCAAATCCAGCTCAACTATGTCGGCACCGACTACCAGGCGGGGCTGCGCGGCTTGGAGTACGCGGCGTCCAAGGGGCTGGGCGTCGTGATCATGGAGCCGCTGTTAGGCGGCAAGCTCGCCGTCCCGCCCCGCGGCGTGCAGGCGGCGCTTGATCCGGCCAAGTCGCCGGTGGAATGGGCGCTGGACTACCTGTGGAACCGGCCGGAGGTCACCCTGCTCCTCAGCGGGATGAGCACCATGCAGCAGGCCCAGGACAACCTGGCCTACGCCGACCGGGCCCGGGTTGGGATGCTCAGCCAAGCGGACCTCGCGATGCTGGCCGAGGCCAAGCGGGTCTATGACACCACCGCCCTGGTCCCCTGCACCCAATGCCGGTATTGTATGCCCTGCCCCTTCGGCGTGGAGATCCCCAACGTATTTGAGGCGTACAACCGGACTGTCTCCCAGGGGAAGGACGCGGCCAAGGCCTACTACGCGGAAGTGCAGGGCAAGGCGGACCTCTGCCGCGCCTGCCATAAATGCGAAAAGGTATGTCCCCAGCATATCCCAATCAGCGAGATGATGGGCGAGGTGCGGGCGGCATTCGCGGAATAAGCCCGCCTTACGCCCTTTATAAAAAACACAGCAAAGGATTTTTCTGCCATGACGCAACATAAGGATCGTTTCTATCAAGTCAATCTCCGGCAGGTGGTCTGCGCAGGGCTGCTGCTCGCCATCGGCGTGGTGCTGCCCCAGCTGTTCCACGCCGTGGGCGGTCCGACGATGGGTAAAATATTCCTGCCCCTGCATATCGCCGTGCTGATGGCCGGGCTGCTGCTCGGGCCGATGCTCGGGCTCCTGGTCGGCATCCTGCTGCCGGTCGCCAGCTTCCTGGCCAGCGGGATGCCCGCGCCCCCTGCCCTCTTTTTTATGCTGTTTGAGCTGGCTGCTTATGGCTTTTTCACCGGCCTGTTCTATCAGAAGCTGCCGCTGGTGCCCAGCCTGATCCTGGCCATGCTGGCCGGGCGGGCGGTCAACGCGCTGGCGCTGCTCGCCGGCGTCGGGCTGCTGGGGATCCCCTACCCGGGCCTGGGCACAGGCGCGCTGCTGCCTGCCGTGCTCGGCACGGTGGCAGGGGTTGCCGTGACCGGCCTGCCGGGGATCCTGCTTCAGCTGATCGTGATTCCCGTGCTGGTGACGGCATTAAAGAGGAGCGGGGTGCTGTATGGACGGGATTGACGCGCTGTACGCGCTTTTGAAAAACGAGGGGCTGACCTGCGTCGTCTCGCGGGGCGGCGCCCTTTACCGCTCGGAAGAGCACGGCATCCGCCCGCTGATGCATTGGCTGCGCGCCGAACCGGATTTCTGCCGGGGCGGGCTGGCGGCTGACCGCGTGATCGGCAAGGCGGCCGCGATGCTCTTTGTCTACGGCGGAATCCGCGCGGTGCGCGCCGGGGTGATCAGCGAGCTTGCCTTGGCCGTCTTTCAGAAGGCGGGGGTGGAAGCGGAATACGAGACGCTCGTCCCCCACATCATCAACCGCGACCATACCGGCTACTGCCCGATGGAGACGCTGGTGGCCGATCTGGACGATCCGGCGGAAGCGTTCGCGCGGCTTGGCGAAAAGGTGCGGTAATCGGGGACGGCCGCCGTCACGCGGGCTTCCGGCCGCCATGCCGCCGGCTCCTTTTGTCCGGTAGCCATCTTCTCCCGCGCATTTCCGCCCCGGCTTTTGTCCCCGGCGTGGCTGCTCTTGACGCTGAAAAGCCGCCTGCTTAAACAGCAGGCGGCTTTTTTTTGCCGTTTTGTGGTAAGCGAAGGCCCGCCGCATCCTGCCCCCTCCGCGGGGCAAAACAAGGAGCGGACACGTTCAGCGCGGAGCAAAGGCCTCAGGAGGCTTTCCAAGTTCGGCGGGAGATTGGTGGCAGCAGGCATTCGGCGGGCAAGCGCCCCGCCTTCTGCGCAGGCTTACTCGTAGCGGCAGGCTTCCTCCAAAGCGATCTCCTGCCAGCGCCACAGATTCTGCGGGCGGTGATTGACCGTGGTGATATCCTTAAGGATAATGTCGCAGTTGGTATGGTTGCGGCGGCAGGCCTCGACAATGCGGCGGATTTCTCCGCGGATCACCTCTTCATCCAGGGAGTCCGTCGCCACAAACGCGGGATTGGGCTTGGCGGCGATCACATAATCGCCGGCGATCGCATCCGCCGCCACGTCCACATCCGCCCATGGGGAGATCGAGATTTTCCGCAGGTGCGGGATCTGCCGCAGGATGTCGATTTTGCGGTCAAGCGCCTCGCAGCACCCGTAATAGACCAGCCCGAAAGGCGCCATCGCCCTTTTCATATATTGGATGTCAAATTCGTCGTGCATCGCCGGGGAAACCGAAGACAGGATCTGGGCCAGGCCCCGCCCCCACACCTGGTCAAGCTTGACATGGCGGGGGTCGGGATGGAGCACATGGTTGAGCGAGGAGGCGCAGTTCATCTCATAGGCGTCGCCGTTGAGCAGGTTCAGCTCCTCAAACTGGTACATCATATCCAGGAAGATGTCGGTCAGCTTGGAAACCAGGCCGTGCATCAGCTCCGGCCGGTCTACCAGGTCAATCAGCAGGTTGTCCACGCCGCAGATCTGCGCAATATCGTCCCAGGTTTTGCAGCCCAGCCAGTAGCCGGTATTTTCGCCGGTGAGACGGACCGGCACCAGGTCGCCGATCATGGCGGAAATCTTCTCCGCCCTTTCCACCGAGGCCTTGGCGTCATAGGTCACCTTGACGTTGTGCAGCTTGGCGAGATCCTCCGGCTCCTGGATCTGGTTGACGAATTTTACCGTCTGTGCGTTTTCCGGGACGCCCTCCGCCCGTTTCTCCGCCTGCCAGATGATGCCGTAATCCGACACCGAAAACACCTTATGGATCGGCACATAGGGGATCAGCACCATGTCGGCCCTCATATGCGTCCACTTATACAGGTTGGTGCGGAAAAAGGCCTCGATATCCCGGCAGTCCGGATCCTTGCAGCGGATCGTCAGCTCGCCTTCCCCGTCCAGCTCCTCCCAGGGCAGCTCCTCAATCAACACGATCGGCCGGGTCCTGACCAGGTCGTTGACCTGCCGGTGCATCAGAATATGCCGCAGGTTGTCGTCGCTTACGGCCGCCTCGGCATAGCGTCCGGCCAGGCTGCGCAGAATCTCGCGATCATCCATAACCATATCCTCCTTATCCATTTGCCGTGTACCCGCGTCCGCCCCGGCCGCGCCGGAGAGAGCCCCGTCCCGCTGCGCGCCCGAAATTCCCCGGGCGCCGTCGCCGCTCAGATGCGGACGGTTTCCCCCGCATCCTGCCGGCCGCCGACAAAGGTATGCACCGTTTGCCGAATCACCGTCAGGAGCTCCTCCTCGGCCGCGGGGCCCTGCGGATCGCACGGCACAAAGGGATTGCAGCGGATATCCTTGCCAAAAAGCGTCTCATACCAGGCGGCGGCAACGGCATAACGGCCGTAGGTCCAGCCCATATGGAACCCGTCCCGGCAGAGGGAGAGGCCGCCCTTCGCATAGCAGAAGGCCGGCGTCCCCCGCAGCGCCTGGATCACATCGCCGCTGGGGATCAGCGGCAGGCCCAGGTCGGCGGCAGCTTGGCTATAAGCGTCCTTAAGCCGGATGTACATTTCGTTCTGATTGCGGTGGTACAGGGGGAACGCCCCGTGGTCGCTGTCGGTTTCATAAGCCCATGTCTCGTGAAGGTATATCCCGGCATGGGGCGCCAGCGCCTTGACAAAGCCGACCAGCTGCGCCAGGTAGGGCTCATAGGTTTCCGGCTGGCCGCTGAAATGGCTGGCCTGCTGCAGCGTCACCACATCCCAGGCCTCCTCCGCCAGGCTGTCCCGCAGGGAAACCATCTCGCCGGTATCCCTCCCATTGCATTCGCGGCAGTAGGCCGCGCCGCCGCTGAGGACATTTTCCCAGTGGGTCTCAAGCGAGCAGCCGGGAATAAACAAATTGACGATCTTGCTTTCCGCCCCGCCCGCCTCTGCCAGGTCGTGCAGATAGGCGGTGGCATCCTGGGAAAAGCTGTTGCCGATGGCCAAAATCTTCATTTTCTTCAGCCTCCAAAAACCACTTTGACCGTTCGCAGCGAATAGGGGGACAGGGGGACGGAAATACGCTCCCCCTCTGCCGGCAGCCGGCAGTCCGGCTCCTGCTCCAGCAAATCGGTGAGCACCGCCCGCTCCACCGGACGGCGGAAAGCGACCGACGCCGTGCCGGCGCGGCCCTGCGTCTCATGCAGCCGCAGGATCAAGGCGCCGCCGTCCTCGGCCAGCTTGACGCTGTCCACCACGGCGCCGTCCGCCTCCACCTCCATCAGGGAGCCGGCAGCGGGCAGGGAGCCGGGATGGGCGGTGTCGGCGACGGCCTGGATGGGGCTGTCGTACCGCTCCGCCTGACGGCACATGGCCGCGGGATCGGCCGTATCCGCCGGCGCCAGCTTCAAAACAAAGGGCGTCTCCCCCGCCTCCGGACAGGGATCCGGATTGTAGGAGGAACGGATCAGGGTAACGCCGAGGCTTCCCGCAAACCCGCGGAAGCCGTGCCTGGAATCCGACCACAGCATCAGGGCGTCTCCCTCGCTGTCCGGGCGCGAGGCGGCAAAGGAACAGGCCGGCTGATCCAGGTCCGCCTCCTGGCGGGCGATCAGCCCCATCGGCACGTCATAGCAGTAGCTCCGGCTGCCGTCCGCCAGCGCGGCATCAAACCGGAGCTGCGGGATCCCGTGCTCCGGGCTGCCGTATTCCCGCCAATCCGCCCTGCCGGCAAAGGTCAGCGCCGGGCTGCCGTCGTCCAGGGAAACCTCTATCTCAAGGCGGGAGTTCCCGACGGCGGCCTGCATCCGGATGGCCTGGCGCAGCGGGCCGTCCGCCGTTTTCCGAATACGGACGTTTTCTATCGCCGTTTCCGACATCCAGCGCCCGTCAATCCAGGCGGTCATCCCCTTGTCGGTATCCTCATACAGGAAACGAAAGCCGGCGCCTCCCCGGGAGGCATCAAGGTACTCATGGCCGTCCCTAAGCCGCACCAGGGACAGCAGCCTGCCGTCCCGCGGGGAAAACGAGGCCCGTACCAGGGCGTTTTCCAGGACAAAGACGTCCGGACGCGCCAGCCGCTCGCAGCCGTCGGCCAGCCGGCCTCCCCGCACCGGCAGGTCGTCCTTGTCCCGGATCCCCAGGACACGGTAGCCAAAGGCCGGGATTTCCGTCTGTACCAGCGCCGTCACATACGAATGGCTCCAATAGCTGTTGAACCCGCCTGTCAGGACCTGGCAGGGCACCAGCTGCCCCTTCTCGTCGTAAAAGGCCAGCAGCCCCACGTCCCGGGGGCTCCAATCCCAAACGGTGATCTCCACCGTCTCCCGCCGTGCAAAGGCGGAAGGGTTCCACAAGAAGACCGTGCGTCCCGCGCCCGCCCGGAGGACAGCCTGGGACGTCTGCCCCTTTTCCGCGCCGGAACCGGCTCCAGCGCCCAGAAGCAGCGGGTTCGCGGGCCCGGCGTCGGCAAAGCAGGCCGTGTCCGCCTTTTCCGCCAGAGAGCGCAGCGCCCGCTGCCGCACCGTATTGGCCAGGGCGCCCGCCTGCTGCAGGCACCCCAAAGCGTATTCCCGGCTTTCCCGCACGCAGGAGCCGGGGAGGATGTCGTGGAACTGCTGGAACAGCAGCTTTTCCCAGCCGCGGGCTAAGGCGCGGCGGTCATAGGCCTCCCCGCCCGCCAAATAATCCAGCGCCGCGGAGCACTCGGCCTGCTGCAGCATCCGCTGGGTGCGGCGGGCCGCGGCCTTGATGCGGGTCTGGGTGGTATAGCAGCCGGTATACACCGGGTTGCGCTCACCGCACAGGACGGGAAGCCCGACGGCGTCCCGGTCAAGGGTCTCGTAGAATTCCCGCAGCGTGCCGAACCGCAGCCGGGGATACAGCGGCCAGCTCATGCAGTCCCGGAGCCGGTCCAGATCCCGCCGGGTAGGCCCGCCGCCGTGATCCCCCACGCCGTAAAGCTTCAGCATCGTTTTCTGGCCGGAAGCCGCGCAGTCCGCCAGCTTGCCCGCCAAGAGGCTGTGATCCACAATCGCGCTGTAGAAGGCGGAATCCATATAGGAAAGCACCTGCGCGCCGGACGGGGCCTGCCACCGGGAGATCGCCGGCCCGGCCCAGCCCCGGTTGAAATAATAATACCGGATCCCCGCGGCGGCGAGAATCTCCGGCGTATGGAGGGGGTGCCCGAAGGTATCCGGCTCAAAATCTATGCACAAATCCTCCTCCCGAAGGGAGAGCAGCCGGGAAAGGTACCGCTTGGTATACAGGATCTGCCGCGCCTGGCTTTCGGCATTGGGCAGGTTCTTATCCGCCTCCACCCAGGTGGAAGCGGTCACCTCCAGCCGCCCCTCCTGAACCCGGCGGCGCAGCTCATCCAGCATGGCAGGGGGGCCGTATTCCTCCACGATGCGGTAAACCGACGCCTGGGACTGGCTGAAGCGGAAATCCGGGTACTCCCGCATCAGGGCCAGCACGGTGGACAGGGTGTCCAGCACCACCTGCACCGTCTCCTCAAAGCCCCAGGTCCAGTTCATATCAATATGGGCGTGGCCGATGCAGAGGACTTGGTATTCCTTGGCGGGGATGCCGATTTTCAGGGCTTCCTGCTCCGCTTGCAGGCAGTCCTCCCGCGCAACGTACCCGTTTGCCCGGTAGCGCTCCGCCGCCTCCCGCACAATGGGAAGCAGCTCCGCGTCATAACGGCCGTCCTGCTGCGCGGACAGCTCCGTCAAAAACTGCATCTGGGCAAACAGCCGGGACTGCCAGTAAAGAGGGCGCTCCTCTATATAGGTGGGATACTGCGAGGAAAAGCTGTTTCCGGACGGCACCTCAAGCCGGTGCAGGGCGGCGGCCAGTTGACTCATAGAAGGTTCCTCCCTACGTTTCCTCTGGGGAAACGGTGTCTTGGCAATAGGATTTCCAGCGGCGCACACCGGCGGCGCAGAAGGCCAGCCCCGCCACCGCCATCAGCGACCAGGAAAGGATGGTCGCCTGCCAGCCGTACCGCTGCGCCAGCACGACAATGCCGTAAGAGGACAGCGCGCTGCCGAGATGGGTACAGGTGTTCAGGACCCCCGACACGGTGGAAGCCCGGCCAAAGCGGGCCAGGCGGGCCGGCACCATGCAGATCAGCAGCAGGTTCACGCCGTTGGAGCAGGCGGTCACCACCGCCGCCAGCAGCACCGCCGCCAGCGGGCTGTCAATGGGCAGAAGCCCGAGGGCCAGCGCGGCCGCGGCGCTCCCGCCGAACAGCAGGGCGGAAAAGCCCAATTCATTGTGCAGCCAGCGGCGGTACAGGACCGAAACCAGCAGGTAGCTCAGGATGTTGAACAGCGGCAAAACCACCGAGCTGAAAATCGACAGCGAGGTGCCCAGATGGAAGGTATCCACCAGATAGCTGGGAACCCAGGTGATCACGCCGTCCCGCAGCGCGCCCTGGAAAACGATGGCCAGCATGATGCAGAGCAGCTCCGCCGAAAGCAGCAGCTTCCAGGCCGAGCCCGCGCTTTGCTTTTGCTGTACGGCTTCCTCCTCCGCCGGCACGGCCGTCCTTTCCAGCCGGGGCAGCCACAGGGCCCAGAGCAACGCCACCCCTGCCGTCAGCAGCGCCGAGAAATAAAACACATACCGCCAGCTTCCCAGCAGGATCCCCAGCGGCGCAATCAGGTAAATCGCCATCGAAGCCGCCATGCTGGCGATGGACACCTGCACCGAAACCCGCTGGAAATCCCCGATTTTCAGCAGGCCCGTCAGGATCTTGACCATCGGCGGCCAGATCATGGCCAGCGCCAGCCCGTTGCACCCCCAGATCACCGCCATCAGGGCGGCGGAGTGGACCAAGGGCATCAGCAGATTGGTCAGGGCGCCGACCAGCAGGCCGCCGGTGATCAGCCGGCGGGGGTCCAGCCGGTCGCCCAGCACGCCGCTGAGCAGCTGCCCGGAGCAATAGGTGACCTGCTGGACCACTACCACCAGGGAAACGGCGGTGGCCGCCATGTTTTCCGACCGCACGATCTCCGCCACCACGGTGGAGAAGGTCAGCCGCGCCATATAGTTGCAAAAATAGACGGCGCTGCACAGCAGCGATAAAAAGCAGATTGAAGATTTCGATGTCAGCTTATAGGCGGCCATACATACGCCTTCCTTACCTTTGGCAATACGGAGGCTTATCGCCCTCCTGGCTGTGATGCTGCCGGCAGCCCCTGCAATCGCCGTGGTTCTCGCAGTCCTCCGAAGGGCAGGGGCATTCCGCCGGGGCCGGATAGGTGCAGCGGTGCGCTTCCTCCACAAAGGCCTGGATCAAGCGGTGCTCGCCGTCAAAGAAGTGGTCGGAAGGGCAGAGGATATACCCGCCCCCCTCGCCGGCCTGCTCAAAGCACCGCCGCACCGCCGCGCGGGTCTCCTCCTCGGAACAGCCCACGAAATAATGGCCCTGGTCAAAGCCGCCGATCATGCACACCCTGTCGCCGATGCGGCGCTTGGCTTCGGCAAGGTCCACGTCGGCCCCCATCCCCGGCGGGGTAAAGGTCTCCATCGCGTCCGGACCCATCCCCGCCAAATCCTCAAGGATCGGCATCATGCCCCCGCAGGTATGGTACGTCACCCGCTGCCCGCATTCGTGAAGGAGCGCAATCAGCGGCTGGTCAAAGGGGATGACAAATTCCCGCAGCATAGCCGGGGAAATCACCGTTGAGGAGGCGTCTCCCCCGCCCAGCTCAATCAGGTCGTACCGCACCCCTTTGAGGGAGCGGATGTATTCCTTTTTGCCTTCCTGCAGGACGCCGCAGGCATATTTCACCCACGCAGGGTCGTCAAAGCTCTCAAGGATCAAATTTTCAATGCCGAACAGGCAGGCAAGATCCTGGAAGCAGCCGGGCTGGCCGAAGGGGGCCGAGCTGACCACCGAGCCGCGCACCAGCGCTTCCTGCCCCACCTCGTCGGCGATGCGGTTGATGGCCTGCCCGTCGCAGCGATAGCGGGGCGCATAGCGTTCAACCAGCTCGATATCCCGCTTGTTTTTCAGCAGATGCTCCTTGACCCAGGAGGTAAACGGGTTTTCCTGCAAAACCGTGGTCAGGTCCCCTCCGGGGGTATGCATGGTATAACGGAAGGTGCGGTACTGCGGGTCGGGGAGCTCCTCTACCTCTACGCGCCAATCCGGCGTGCACAGCAGGCCCTTGACCGGTTCCAGGTATTCCCCCGCCGCTTCCTCCACCCGGAAGGCCTGGGGCCAGACGATGGGGTCAAAGCCCATCGCCTTATGGTAGGAAAGGGGATCCATCCCGCCCTCGTAGGTATTCAGGTAATACGGCATCAGATGGTGCGTGGTAACCGGTAGCCGGTCGGTGGGCCGGCGCTCAAGGGCGGCGATCAGCCGCTGTTTAGCCGTCATAATCATAAAGCGCGTCCTCCTGTCCCCTTTTATTCATATCGGCCGAATTCCCGGCCCGCCTCGTACAAGGCCCACATGTTTTCCAGCGTGGTGCCCGGCGGAATATCGTTCCCCTCCCGGAAGACAAACTGCTTGGACAGGGGCTTGACCGATTCTATGACCGTCCGGGAGGCCGCGCGGATCTCCTCCGGCGTCCCCCGCAGGACCAGCTCCGCCGGCACGCCGCCCTGGATCACCGTCCCCGGGCGCAGCTGCCGGATCAACGCGGCATGGTCAACGGGGAAGCCGGTGTCAAAGGTGCCGATATGCAGTTCCTCCTGGATCAGCGGGTAATGCCGCGTGGCGTTCCCGCACAGATGGCAGAAGCCCGGCTCGTCCCCCGTGCTCAGCGCCGCCCGCAGCCTTTTGTGGTAGGGGAGGACAAATTCCCGGTACATCTCCACGCTGAGCAGCTGGATGCTGTCGTCGGCAAAGCCGAAAAAGGGCGACACTTCCGGCTCGCCCGCATACCGCCGCCACGCCTTGAGGCGCTGGATGGTCGCCTCGGTCAGGTAATCCATCAGCTGATGGAAATAATCCGGGGATTCCAGCATGTCGACACAGGCCTCCGCCGCGCCCCGCAGCTCACAGGCCAGGGTAAACATGCCGTCCGTCCACAAAAAAGGCATCCCGATATGGGTGACCGGCAGCCCGTCAATCACGGTTTCCCGGGCCAGCTCCGTAAAGCGCTCATGAAAGCGGCGCACCGTCGCCATAAACCCGCCGAACGGGTCGGGGATCCCCCTCTCAAACAGCTCGTTTTTGTTGTCCTCCCGCAGGAAGGGCAGCGCATAGGGCACCTCGTTGTCGGGGAAGGCAACCTCCGCCCCCAGCCAGGCCGCCTCGTAATAGTTCTGGAAATCAAGGTTGACGTTCCAGCCCTCCTCCGGCGGCCCCATGGCGTGATCGCCCGGGATCCGCGTCCGGTAATACGGCTCAAACCCGCACTGAAGCCGGAACATGACGTCGGGATCCCGGCTGTACTCCCGGAAGGAGACCCCAGCGGGGTTGGTCGCCGGGCTTTGCACATAATAGCGGTCGGAAACCCCGACGATCACCGGCATACGCACCGGGTCGCCTGTGCGGAACCGGGCCCAGACCTCCTCCACTTCCCGGTTATGCGCCGCAAAGTCCATAGCCGTTCCCCCTTTATCGCATCAATTTGGCCGGCGGTTATTTCCATTCCACCGCCGGATACGGCCGCACCGGGAAATACACGGTATAGGTTTCCCTGCCGATCTGGTACAGCGGCTTGAGGTAAAAGCCCACCGGCTGGTTGAAGGTGCGGTAGCCCGGGTTCCACATAGACCAGACCCGTTCGTTGGCCGGCTTCAGGAATTCCTCCGGATGCGACGGATCCCCGAACAGCATCCGTTCCTCCCCCACCAGGCCGGCCAGCACCACTGGGCCGTCCAGGAACGCCATAGTCCCCGGCTCGTCCGGCAGCGGCCAGCAGTGCAGCTTTTTCGGCAGCCGCAGCCGGATCCGGTCGCCCGCCGCAGCCCGCAGGGAGGCCCAGCCGCCGGCGGATGCGAGAGGGACCTCCTCCCCGTTTTTCCAGCAGACCGGCGGCCCCGCCAGCCACCAGGGCAGGCGGAATTCCAGCGTCAGCTCCACCGGGTCCGCCGCCGTGACCGTATAATCAAAGCTCCAGTATGCCGGACGTTCCAGGCCGTTCAGCGCCGTGTCGTTGATCTGGTTGCAGCTGCCGCCCAAATCGGTTTCGGCCTGTTCCACCGTCACCTCCGTCCCACCGACGCGCAGGTTCACGCGGCAGGGCTGATACTGTGCGACGCGCAGGCGGTCCTCCTGCTGGTAAAACACCCACTCCTGCAGGCGGGAATGGGCCTGCATCAGGGTGCAGTGGCAGCACCAGCAATGCTCCGTCTCCGAGCCCCAAGCCTTATGGGCCCCGGCGTGCAGCGGCAGATAATAGGCGATCAGCCCGCGGTCCGGCTCATACGGCTCGGCGCACTGATCCAAGGCCCGGCCCTCCCAATGCCCTTGGGCGAACAGGCCGTTCCAGATATTGCGCTCAATGTAATCGGCGTACTCCTTATCGCCGGTCCAGCGGAAAAGATAATCGGCCAGCCGGATCATGTTGTATACCACACAGTGCTCCTGCGTCTGATCCCCCAGCCGGTTCGCCTGCCGGTTCATCGGCGTCCAGACCTCGCCGCTGGTCTGGCCGCCGGTCGCAAACTGCCCCCGGTCAGTGACCGCCAAACGCCAATATTCCTGCACGATCTTCCGGTAGCGCTCCTCGCCGGTGACCTCGTAAGCCCGCGCCGCGCCGTGGATCTCGGGAATGGTGGTGTTGGCGTGCATATTGGTGAGGACGTCCTCCCCGCGGTACAGCGGCTCAAACAGGCGGGGGCGCTCGTACAGCCGCATCAGCCGGGCGTAGCGCTCTTCGCCGGTGAACCCATACAGGTCCGCCCAAAGCTCCATCAGCCCGCCGGTTTCCTGCCGGTCCATCATATCCGAAAGGAGCTCCCGGGGGGTCTGCTCGGCAAAGGCTTCAAACCAGCCGGCGGCGTCGCGGATCACCTCCGCGGCCTCCGGAATGCCGGCCATCCGCCAAGCGTCGAGCATCCCCATCAGCACCTTATGGCAGACGTACAGCGGCGCCCAGTAGTATCGGCCGTCCCGCACGCCGGTGACATAGGAAGGCGGGATCGGGAAGCACCAGCCGTCCCCGGATTCGAGCTGGCAGCGGCGGATTTCCTTTACCACATACTCCAGCTTGGCCCGCAGCCGTATGTCCTCCTGGCTTTGGACGGTGTAGGCGGCCGCGCTGATCCAGTGCGCGGTAAAGGTGCCCCGGATATGGCTGGTCTGGGAATCCCAGCCCCCGTGCAGATCGTTCCGCTTGGTATTGACGCTGCCGGTAAGCCCTGCCTGCCACCAATAGGGGAACAGGAGGTTTTCCTCTTTCAGCCGGTGCAGATAGGCGACATTGCGCATCCGCTTCGCCAGCCCCTCGCCGGGCAGAAGCATAGCGCTGCTGCCCAGCGGCTTCCAATTTTCCATCTCTTTTATCCCTCCGCCGGAACGCCGAAGCAGGCCCGCTGGAAGCGGGGCACCCGGCCCTTTAACCCCGCCAGCTTCTCGTACGCGTCCGGTTCGCTCTCGGCTACCAGCGCCTTCATCAGCCGGCCCTCCTCATAGCAGAGCTCATCGTGCAGGGGAAAATATTCCGACAGCAGGAAAAGGGCGTAGCTGACCAGCCGGAATTCACCGTACACCCGGGGATAGGTGTCCTGGGTGTATTTTTCCACCGCCACGGAATAATGCGCCTTGACGGCGTCAACCAGCGCCTGCTTCTCGTTGGCCGGGGCGAACGCAATGGTCTGGAACTCGTTGAAGCCGTGGGGATTGTCAACCGGGTTGTTGTACCAGCTGCCCTCAAAGGGCTCGGGCGTGGTGCCGTGGGAATCGCTGCTTCCCACCACCGCCGCCCGGCTTTCCCCATGGGCGAGGATGTCCATATACAGCGACACCTGCATATTGTTCTCCTTGGGATACAGGCCGCCGACCAGCTCAAACGCGTCAAAAATGCCGTTCTTGAACTGGTAGCGCACCATATCCTCGCTGACGTGATAGGCGTCCACCGTCCAATAGGGATGGGCGAAGATGGCCAGCCCGTTCCCCTCCTGGATATGCCGGTAGACCCACAGGCAGGAGGCGTACTCAAACGCGTTGACCCGGCCCGCCTCCGGCGGGATGGCGAGGGTGCTTTCCAGCTCGCGGACCTCCCTGTAATAGCGCTCTTCGTCCTCCTGGAAAAGCGTATTGACGCTGAAATCCCCGCCGAAGTTCACGATATGGATATGGTTGTCGGGCGCGTGCACCTCTTCGCCGTGAACCACCGTCAGGTCGGTCGGACGCCCGGACCAATAGTCATACGCCGCCACCGAGCCGCCGTATTCGCTGTGGTCGGACACCACCATAAAGTCAAAGCCCGCGCGGCGGTAGTTGGCCGCCACCTCCTCGGGGGCCTCCGCCCCGTCGGAAAAGGTGGAATGCACATGCAGATCCCCCCGCAGCGGCAGGCGGCCGTATAGGTCCGGCTTCAGGCAGTAGACCGACAGGTTGATGAAATGCTGCTCCGCGTCAACGGTAAACCAGATGTTGTATTCCTGTTCCCGGGTAAAGGTATGGGAAAAGGTCAGCGCGTTGTCATGCGCCGCCACATCGTAGGATGGGTATTTTTCCTGCTCCAGCGCGCAGGCCGGTTCCGTCATCGGGATGACCGTCACATGGTGGACGCTGCCTTCGGCAAAGCGCATATGCGGCGAGCGGGGGCGGATGGTGATCCGGCTCTCCGCTCCCTCCAATACGGTTTTCGGCATAATCGAAAAATAGTGCAATTCACGGCGCATAAACGCGATCCTCCCTTCAAAATCGAGCGGGAACCCGCTTTAGTCCTGCTGCATCTGCATCGCCAGGCAGCAGGCGCCAAGCGCCCCCGCCCGGTTGTGGTAATCGGAGATCTCCAGCTGGGTGGGGATCGGGTTGTACTGGGCGACCTTCTCCCTAATCAGCGGCAGCAGCCGATCCAGGGATTCCGATACGCCGCCGCCCAAAATCACCTTTTGGGGATTGAGCAGCGAAATGATGTTGGCGATAGTCACCGCCAGCGCCCGGATAAACGCATCAACCGCCTGCTTTTCCTCGCCGGCCAGCCGGTCGTATTGCAGCAGCAGCTCCCGCGGCGTCTTATCCGCCGACAGCTTTTGCAGGGCGGAGCCGGAAACCTTTTCCTCCAGGGGGCCGAAATGCCCTTCCTGGTTGACCCGCTCCTCCGCGGCATCCTGCACGCTCATCCAGTACCCGATCTCCCCAGCGCTGCCGGTGCTGCCCTCGACGATCCGGCCGTTGGACAGGATGGCGCAGCCCAGGCCGGTCCCGATGGCAAGGAATACCACGTCGCTGGCGCCGCGGGCTTTGCCGATGCTCCTTTCCGCGATCAAGGCCATGGTGATGTCGTTGCGCACGCCGCAGGGGAAGGGGAAGCGGCCAAACAGCTTCTCCTTCAGGCAGAGGCTCTTCCAGCCCAGCCCCGGCGCGTCCTGCACGACCTCCGTTTCGGCGTTGACCAGCCCGGGGATGCCCATGGCCAGCGCCTTGACCTCCTGCTTTTCCAAGCCGGCCTTCGCGATAGCCGACTCAATAAAATCCCCCAGCCCCTCGGGCGTTTTGGGCGAATCCGTCCACTCCTCCGCGAGGATCTCCCCGTCGGGCTGCTGAATGATCAGCAGCGTTTTGGTGCCGCCGACATCCACGCCGACCACCGGGCCCTGGGCCGGCTTTCGGCAAAGGTTGAGCCCTTCCGGCTTCTCAACGCAAGCCCACTCGGTCACGATCTCCGCGTTGGGGGCCGATTTCAGCACAGTGGCCGGAAAGCTTGTGGTCACCGGCAGCCGCAGCAGCTCGGACAGGACGGGGCGTTTATGCTCCCCGTTGATGAGGAGGACAATTCGCCGGGAATCCAGGATATTGCGGATGCCCAGCGTGATCCCGCCGGCCAGCGCCGTTTGCTCGGCGAAATATTTCTGCCCGACGGTTTTGGTCGTCTCGGACAGCTCCGTCTCATGCGCTCCCCAGGCAAAGGGGGTGCCCGGCTCGTTGAGCGCCAGATGGCCGTTCATGCCGATCCCCAGCAGCATATAGTCTATGCCGCCGCGCTCTTCTATGTATCGCTCCACGGCGCGGCACTCGGCTTTGGCGTCGGTATACCGGCCGTCAAACAAGCGAATGTGGTCCGGCGGGATCGGCAGCCGGTCAAAGCAGTTGCGGTGCAAAAAGCCGCTGCAGCTCCCGTCGTCCGCCTCCGCTTTCCCGCTCCACTCGTCCAGCCCGACGATATATACATGGGAGAAATCCGCCTCACGGGATTCCTGCATGGCCGCCATGGCGTCAAAGACGCCGAGGGAGCTGTGCCCGGCTGCCAGGCACAGCAGCGCCTCCGGCTTCCTGGAAGTCAGCGCCGCCAATTCTCCCGCTATGCGTGCACAGCACTTTTCATAGTCGTCAAGAATGGTAATGTTCATGTTGCATCCCTTCTCCTGCTACGAGAACTATTTGCTCGCCTGGCAAGGATGAATATAGGGCTCGTTGATAGCGAACAGTTCGTCGTTGATCTTTTCGGCGGCTATCGTTGAGTTGATGACCGGGTCCACCAGCAGCGCTTGGTACGCCATCTCCTTGGAGCCGTGGAAAGCCGCCCGCACGGACATCCTCTGGGCCGAAACCTGGTTGTTCAGCATCGCGATGATGGCGTCCGGCAGCTCGGGCACCTGCAGCTTATGCACGCCGGAGGCATCCGCCACGACCGGCACCTCCACCGCCACGTCGTCGGGCAGCTGCGGGATGGCGCCGCCGTTGTAGACGATCGCAGAGGGCAGCACCGTCTGCTTGTTGAAGTGGAGGGCGACCAGGAGCTGTATGGCGCGCTCCCCCGACGGGGAAAGCCATTTGTCCGCCGGCTCCTTGCCGCTGATTACCTCTTCAATCTCCTTCTTCATGCGCACGCGGTCCTGCTCATCCCACGCGAAGTTGTAGCCTTCCTCCCCGGCCTCGTAGCCGTAGGCCTGGTACTCGCCGAAATGGTCGTCCGAGCAGGTGGGATACAGGCCGAAAATATGGAACATCTTGCGCAGGTACGGCATGAATTTGGGGTCGTAGGTTGCTTCCTTTTCCCGGAATTCCGGATACAGGTCCTCCCCCGTCTCCACATCCCGGATGCTGGTAATCCACTGGAAGTGATTCATCCCCGCGCCAAACAGCTCAATGCTGGTATGGTCCTTGCGGCCGAGGATGTCGCAGATCTGGTCCCGGGCCATAAAGATCCCGTGGCACAGCCCGACGCACTTGATCCGGGTGTACATATTCACGCCCAGCACCAGGCGCGTTTCGGGGTTGGAGAAGTTGAGGAAATAGGCGTCGGGGCACAGCTCCTCCATATCATGCGCAATGTCAATAATCAAAGGCAGGGTGCGCATGGTGAAGTACAGGCCGCCGGGGCCGCCGTTTTCGCCCAGGCAATGCCGGATGCCGTATTTTTTCGGGATGGCGAAGTCCTGCTTCCACAGCTCGCAGCGGTCAATGGCCAGGCTGTTGATGACGAAATCCGCCCCGGCCAGGACCTCCCGGCGCTCGGTGGTGGCGAGGATGGTCAGCTCCTGCCCCGAAACCTGGTTCATCTTCAGGGCAAGGCGGTGCATCCGGTCAAGGTTTTCCTCGTCAATATCAACCAGGCAGAGCGTCGCCCCCTTTAAAAGCGGCTGGCTGAAAATATCCCGGAAGGTCGGGATGCCGAAGGACATGCTGCCGGCGCCGATGTAAACGATTTTTGGTGCTCTCATGATACACTCTCTCCTTTACGCTTTTGGTTTTATATGGAACAGTCGAATAATGGGCTTGGTTACGATACCGCCGGGGGGTCGTTCAGCAGGGACGGCACCGCTTCCTCAAGGGCGATGGCGCCCACGCCGTAGCAAGCTGCGGACGGGAGGGTTTCATACAGAATCCTCACCGGATTCAAGCAATACCGCCCGGCCTTTTCCTGCACCATGGGGACGACAAGGTCCCGCAGCGCTTCAATGACATAGCCTCCCAAAACGAAATAATCCACATCCAGACAGACGGACATGTTCTGCACGCACAGGGCGAGGTAATCGGAGATCCGCTCCGCCGCCCGCACCCGGTCGGCCAGCGGCGGATTCGCCTCTTCGCCGAAGAGGCGGCATCCCAGCAGGTTTTCCATTGTCTCGCCGGAAAGGCGTTTTTCCAGCGAGACCTCCGCATCCGGCTCCAGCCAGTTATGCGGGCTTGTACGCATATAGCCGATTTCCCCGGCGGCCGCATGAGGGCCGCTGCGCAGCTTGCCGTCCAGGATAATGCCGCTGCCCACGCCGCTGCCGACGATAATATAAATCAGATCCTTGACCGTACTGTTCTGGTATTCCCCCAGGGCCGCCGCGTTCACGTCGTTCTCAAGGAAGACCGGGCAGCCCATCTTCTCCTCAAGGCCCCGGCAGTACGGCTCAAAGTCAAAGGCGGTTTCCAGGCCGATGCGGGGCGCAGGGAAATCCGTGCGCCAGCTGGTCTTATCCAGGATGACCGGGAGCGCCAGGCCGACGCCCAGCAGCTGCGGCGAAGCCATCCCGCTGTCCGCCAAAACGGTATTCAGCGCCCGGGGCAGGTCCTCCCGGAACAGCGAGACCAGGTCCTTGACCGCAAAGCGGCGGGATACCCGTACCCGGCGCCACAGATTGATGAGGTTGACATCCAGATGGCTGCCGTCGTAGGAGCAGCCAGCCGCGATGCCCGCCTCGGGATTGAATTGGAAAAGCACCGGCGGCCTGCCCACGGTGGATACCGGCGCATGGTCAACCTCCCGGAGCAGCCCCTGTGAAAGGAAAAACTCGATAATCTTGGTCGCCGTCGGCACAGACAGGCCCGTCCTCTGGGCAATGTCCGAGCAGGAAAAGGGCATCTCCCGGCAGTTGGAGACGAATTCATAGACCGACTGCCGGTTCCGATACTTCAAATCATACGATACATAGCCTCTGCCATTCATGCGCTTTCCCCCTGTATACCCCAATTTTTAAATCTACTTTAATATTAGCAAAAGTCCAGCCAAATGTATAGGGGGATATTCCAATTTAATCCCGGCAGTATTTGTCAACGTCAACGCCCATTTCCTCGGCCGCCGCCCGGCGGATCCGCTTGAGCTCCTCGTATTTGGACGGCTCAATCACCGGCTCCATGCTCTGATAGCCCTTGGTCACGTCCTCGACATATTCGTGGGCGCGGTCAAGCGCGGTCTTCTTGCCGCCGTTTGCCCAGGCATCAAAATCAAAGCGCTCAAAGATCTGGCTGGGCCAATAGCTGTCCTCAATATGCTCCACCGTGTGGCTTTCCCCGATGAAGTTCCCGTTGATCCCCACTTCCTTCAAGACATCAAAGGCCAGAGTCTCCTCGTTGACCTCAAAGCCGCTCATGATATAGTTGTACGCCTTGATGAATTCGTTATCAAGCACCAGCTGCTCCAGGCTGACGCCCTGGTCGGCGCCGACGATCCCCATGCCGCCCATCCCGCCGCAGCCGGCCAGGAGGGAGAAGATCGCGTTGCTGGCTTTTTCCATCCCGCATTGGTAGTCGGCGGCCAAGGCGTCGGTCAGGCCGTTGTTCGAAACGCCCCAAATCCCGTAATACCGGGCCATCTGCGCGGCGGCCATGCCCAAAAGCGCCTGGTTGGGCGAGCCGAAGGAGCAGAGCATGGAGCGCATATCCATGGTGTGGTTGAAGGAGCCGTAGCCGAAGCCGAGCTGCCCCGTCAGCGCATGGCCTACAAACATGCTCCCGAGGATTTCCGCATTCTGCAGGGAGCAGTTGCCGGCGATCGTCATCGGGCCCAGGGCGCCGCCGATCACCATCGGGCCGATCGAAACCGGGCAGCCCATCTTGGTCATGATCAGCGCCATTTCAAGGCTCTCCTTGCGGTATTGGAGGGGGCTGACCGTCTCAAGGAAATACCCGCAGTCCCGTCCCATGAGGCGGGACATTTCCACGATATACTTCGCGCTGGTAGCGGAGAGGATGAAGGTGCCGCCTTCCTTTTTGGCATAGGAATACACGGTAAAGAAGGAAGCCACATCGGCAAAGTTGTGCGGCACGTCGCTCGGCAGCGTCACCACGCCGGAGCCGGGGAAGCGGTCAAGGTTCTCCAGCAGCTTGATGCCCTTCATGACATCGTCCATCACGCCGTACCGCCGGGTTTTTGTGGCGTAGTCAAAGAAGAACACCTGGGTGGAAATGCCGGCGCAGAGGCTGTTGCGCTGCACCGTATCGTAATCAAGCCGGCTGTGGGCCTTCACCTTCTCCAGCAGCGATTCCATCACCTTGGCCGGGATCCGGAGCACCTGCTTGCCAGTATCCACTTCCCCGCCCTGCTCCCGGCAGAGGGCGAGCACCTCGTCGTTCGGGATATGCAGCCCGATCTCCGACAGGATACGCAGGGAATTGCGGTGGATCTGCTCCACCTCGTCATCGGTCATCACATTGATATAGGTGGCAATGCGTTTCATAGGCCTTATTCCTTTCCGCGATAGTAAGCGTCTACCTGTTCCTCAATTTCGTGCGCCTGCTTTTCCGTTTCCGCCCAGGCCTTGATAAACAGCCCTTCCGGCCGCAGGTTCTCGATCAGCTCCAGCACCTCTGCGCCGTTGCGCGCCTCAATCCAGGTACACTTCCCGGCCGCCTGGATGGTTTTGATGTGCGGGATCCAGAATTCCGCCGACTGGCGGTACGGGGTGGCCTGGACCTGGATGCCCGTGAGCTCGGGGATCGCGTTGAGCGCGGGCAGGTGCCGCACCACGTTTTCGCCGTCCAGATGGAAAAGCACCCGGCCGCAGAAGCGGGCCATTTCCGCAATGGGCTCCCGGCAGAACTCGTCAAAGGCGTCGGAGGACATCATGACCTCAAAATCGTTGGAGATGAAATACGCCGGCTTTTCGCTGTAAACGCTTAACCAGTTGGTGTTGCCCTTCTGATACCGGGTGGTGATATCGTAGTACTGGGTATAGATATCCTTGAACAGCTCCAGATGCTCCTTGAGCACCCTCTTGACGTCGTCGGGGTTGTCAAGCATCTCATAGCACAGCTGCTCCGGCCCGATCAGCCCCGACAGCCCGTCCATGAGGGTGTTCATGTCGACCGTGCCCACGATATAATCGCCGTTTTTGGCGTCCTCGGTATACACCTCCGTGATATGCTTCATAGTCTTGTAGTAAAAATTGTCCTTGCTGTAGGGGAAGCCATGGTATTCCGACAGCGGCTTGTCGCTGTGCACCACCCACTCGCTGGTTTCGTTGTAGCAAAGCTCCATGCCGATGATGCCGGGGAGCAGATCCGGGCCGATCGACAGCGCCACATGCGGATACGCCTCAAGCCCGTAGTAGGTGTTTTTCATGCTGTGGCGCGCGCTCCCCACGCCCCATTCGGGATTGAACCAGAAGTCCTCGGAGGAGGGGGGCGGCGGATAATCGTAGCTGCCGCCATCCAGCGGGGCGCACAGGTAAATCAGCGCCCGCTTATTCTTTAGCTGCCAATAGTCTTCGTAACGCGCTTTCCGCTCTTCCCAGTCGGGGACGTTAATCACACTGCATTTCTCCCTTCCTTATTCGCCGGTAATACCGCTCCGGTCAATGCTTTCAACCAGCTTGCGCTCTACCAGGACGTACAGCAGCATCAGCGGCAGGATCGAAATCAAGGTCCCCGCCATCTGGATCCCTTCGGATAATTGGGTTTCAAGGTTGGATACGTTGGTCCCTTGGTTATTGCTGGGGAACAGCATTGAGTACCGCGTGACAAAGTTATCCAACGCGACCGGCAGGGTGGTGATTTCATTGCCGAAGTAGGAGCTGGTCAGGTTGGTTTCGTTCCAGTTCCAGACAAAGGCGAAGATCAGCACCACCACCAGCGCCGGCGTAGCCATGCAGAAATTGATCTTCCAGAAAATCTTGAGAGGGCCGGCGCCGTCTATAGAAGCCGCCTCGTCAAGCGACGGCGGGCTCATGCGGTAAAACTGGTAAAAGATCAGGATAAACAGCGCCTGCCGGATCCCCTGCCCGAAAATGGAGGGGATCAAGATGGGGAAAATCGACTGCAGCATCCCGTATTTATTGAACATCACATAGTTGGGCAGGAAGGTAATCTGCGACGGGATCAGGAAGGTGCTCAGCATCAGCACGAACAGGATCATCCGTCCGCGGAACTCAAATTTTGCGAAGCCGTAAGCAATGACG
Source organism: Candidatus Avimonas faecium (assembly GCA_904419005.1). GTDB lineage: Bacteria > Bacillota > Clostridia > Oscillospirales > Acutalibacteraceae > Avimonas > Avimonas faecium. Next base: position 54,856 of record CAJFQI010000001.1, read on the forward strand.
GCCGACGACAGGGTTTCCACGACGGCGATCAGCAGCATCACGCCGATGGAAACCAGGATGGTCTTATAGCCGCCCAGCACCTGATACGCCCGGGAAAAATTGCTCAGATACAGGGAGGTGGGGATCCAGTCAACCAGCGGGTTGGCGGAGTCATACGGCCCCATCAGGCTTCGGGACAGCATTTTGAGGATGGGGTACAGAAACACAAAACTGATGGCGATCAGCAGTATATAGGTCACAATCCGCATAAGCAGGCCTTCCCGCTCGCCGTTTCCGACCATGAGCTTGCGGATCTTCGCCTTATTTATCCGGTGTTTTCGGCGGGTAATCGTCATGATTGCGTTCACTCCTTTCCGCTAGGCTTGGCTTTTTGCCGCTCTTTTTGCCTTCGCCCGGCGTTTGGGCTTCGGCCTTTTCTCCGGCTTGGGACGGCGCTCCAGCATCCCCCGCCCCAGCAGCAGCACCGCCAGCAGGAGGATCAGCAGCATCACCAGGAAATAGAGGTAGCTGGCGGCAGCGGCAAAGCCGTATCCCTTGGTGGTTTGGAACATGCTTTCCTTGATCATGGCGGTTATGCTGTTGGTGGACGAGTTTGAAATATCCACAATGGCGTAAATCCCATTGATGAGGATGAAGGGCCGCAGGGTCGGCAGCGTGATCTTCCAGAACTGCTGCCATCGGCTGGCGCCGTCCACGCGGGCCGCCTCATACACGCTGCTGTCAACCTTCTGCAGGCCGGCCAGGAAGATCAGGATCTGCACGCCGCAGTACCACAAGATCATAATGATGTTGTCAAAAATATACAGCAGCGGGACGGCCAGGAATTCGGGGAAGGAGCGGTCAATCAGCTGATAAAGGAAAAAGGTCTTCACACCGCTGAGGGTATCCGCATCCAGCGACTGGATGTTGGCGATCAACGGGCCGCTCATCAGCACAACCGGCAGGAAGAACAGCGCCCGGAACAGCTTCTTGCCGGCAAAAGCGCGGTTGAGGAGAAGGGACAGGATGATGGAAAACACCAGGGTCATCGGCACATAGAGCAGGATCTGCTCCAGATAGCCGGGCAGGTCGGTCAGGAAGGCCGTGTCACCCATCAGGACCTGGACGTAATTGTCAAGCCCCACCCCGGTCATCCTGACGCCGCCTACCTGGACGCGGACATCGGAAAAGCTGTAGCGGATGGTTTCAATCAGCGGGTAAAGGGTAAACAGCAGGAAGCCGACGATCCAGGGCAGGACAAAAGCAAAGCCGATCAGCTTTTTTTTGGTACTCCACTTCATGGCTTATCCCTCCGTCCAAACGGCCGACATGGCCGCCACTTCGCTGCCGCCGTAAGTATACGCCTCTTCGTTGTAGTTGATGATCAGCGTCACGCCGTTGTCGTAGGTGACGACGGACACGCCTTCCACCGGCACCGACCGGGATACCATGCTGCTTCCGCGGACCCGGGACAGGCAGTCGTTGACAAATTCGTAAGAGGAAACGATGTCCTGCTTCCAGTCCTCATAGCGGGAGGAATAGATGTCGCTGCTGTTGGTATCCGCGAACTCCGACGAATACGCCTGCGTGAGGACAAAGGAGGGGCAGATGTTGTAATCAACCAGCATCAGCAGCATCTGCTCGGTGTTGCCGCCGTAGTTGATAAAGTCGGAGAAGCAGTCGACATACCCGCTGAGGACAATCTGCACGAACGGGACGGTGTCCGTCTCATACTTCATCATCGAATTGGCCATGGGCACATTGTACACGGCGTCGGCATAGTTCAGCGCGTAGGCATTGGGGTTTTCAAGCATCAGGTAATCCGTGCTCTGCGCGGCGGCCTGCAAATCGCTGACCGCCTGCTCAAGCGCCTGCAAGCGGCTCTGGGTATGGCCGCTCTTATAGTCGCCGAAAAGGATATTGCCGATATCGTCCAGCGCCAGGCTCTTCTTATAAGCATCCAGATCGGCCAGCTTTTCTATGTTTCTGGTCACGGCCGCCGCATTCAGGTAATAGCGGGTGGTGTAGAGGTTGTGTACCTCCGTGCGGCTGATCAGGTTGCTGGCGGCCGACATCCGCATATTGCGCTGGTTCATCTGGCCGGAAAATCCGGTGGAGAGGCTCGTCTGCAACGCCAGCCGGCCGCCGGCGGAGGACAGCTGCCCGAACAGGTCTTCAAGCTGCGACTCGGACCCTACCTTGCTTTCCAGGGAAAAGCTGCCGATCGTGTGGCCGCTGATGCCGCCCTTTTCAAAGCCTTCAAGCGTCATCAGGATATGGCTGACCCCCGATTGGCTGAGTTCCTCCACCCAGCCGGACACGTCCTCCAGGGTGGTCATCACCTTGGTGTAGTCCATCCAATACCCTTCGGCCCGTTCCGCCATGACGGCGTCCAGCTTGATCGGGATATTCTCGCCGCTGAGGGGCGTCGTTGTGAGCCTTCCTTCCTGCTGGAGCAGGCTCCGATACCGGTTGGCCATGCCGGTGTAGTTGGCCTCTTCGCCGCCGAGGAAATAATAGCGGACCTCGGCGTCAAAGGTGTTGACATTCGGCTGGGTCGCGTTGAAGCCGGTGCTCGAGCCGGCCGGCTGCCAGTAGGTTTCCTGATAGATAAAGCGGGGGCAGGCCCAGCTAAAGTCAATGGTGGTGCCCGCCGCGCTGGCAATCAGGTCGCAGGAACTGTCGCCCTGGGCAACCACCGCCAGGAACGCATCCTGGTTGCTCCCGTGGGCCATGCCGTACACCGGAAGGGTAACCTGCTGGTTGTCCACGGTGGGGATCGCCGCGCTCGTCGTAGCAGCGGCCGCTGCGGTAGAGGTGGAGGCGGCGGCACTGTTGCTGGGAAGGGACAGGTCGCTGCCGTATATCCGTCCGCTGTAGTAGGAGCTGTAGCTACGGGGCTCCTGATACCGGATCAGCGCGCCGCAGCCGTCCGGGATAAAGATGTAGCCGTCAATGCTGTCGCTGTACACCGCGCCGAAAAACGGCATGACATACAGGGCGCTGAGGGTATAGGAGTCGCCGCAGGTCAGGCTGTCCTGCGGGATCACCACCTTGAGGCTGTCCTCTTCTAGGGTGATCTCCACCCGGCAGGAGGCCTGCGCCTCGCTGAAGGTGGCCTGGATGGCGATGCCGTTTTCAATATCGGAGATCACCGGCGCGCCGTCCCCTTCGTCCTCCATGCTCATCCGGCGGACCGAGCCGCTTGCCGAAGCGATGAAATCGCCGACCACAACCGAACGGGCAAACTGCTGCCAGGAATTGCTCAGGGTATCCAGTTCTTCCTCCCCGCTGACCGTGCTGCTCCAGACATAGCCGGTCTGGCGGTTTATCACCTTGATATTGGCGGTCGTACGGTCCACATACAAACGGAGGCTTTCATTTTCGGCCACCAGCTCGTCGTTTTCGCCCAGCGGTTCAATCGGCGCTTTGCCGTCGGTGTCCGCCATTTGCAGCTGCATCGTCGTAGGCAGGCCGGACAGGGTCGGCGCGGCGTCATCGGCGGCGGCCGCGGTGTCTTGGCTGTCCTCGCCGATTCCGTGCAGCGCCAGGCAGGACAGCAGGAGGGCTGCCGCCGCCAGGACGGCCGTTGTCTTTTTACGCACGCAGATTCACCTCCGTAATGATACTGGTGACAAAGTCGACCACCTGCTTAATCAGCAGGTACGAGATGGAAAGGGCGAAAATCAGCACCGCCATAAAGAAAAGGGTAACCAGCACATTAAAGACGGTCTGCCGGAACGTATACTGCTGCGTCTCAATAATCGCCAGGAAGACGTATACCACGCACAGGGCGATCAGCACGCTGAGGACAGTATAGATCAGGTAGCCCTCATCCATGGTGGCGAAATTCGAAAGGATAATCAGCCAGGGCAGGAAGAGCACGATCGGCGACAGGCTGTAAGCCATCGCTATATAGGTGGAGCGGAAGGTGCTCTCGCCGTCGTTGATGGCGCTGATGAAATAGTGGCTCACCAGGAACAGCGCCAGAGCACAGACGTAAATCGTCACCGTATTGCCCAGCGAAAAGCTCCGCATGTCGGCTGAAAAGATGAAGCCGGCCGCCGTCTGGTCAAGAATAATCAGCAGCAGCACCGCCAGATAGATGACGGTCGCCGAAAGATAGGTGCCGGTCTCCCCCTTGCGGACATTGTAGCTGTTATCCAGCGGATGGCGGAAGGCGAAGGGGATCTGGCAGATGTCGTAGTAGAAGCGGCTTTTCTTCTTCAGGGAAGCCTGCACCGCCGCGACGCCGGCAAAAATATGCTTTTTCCGGTTGACGCGCCGGAGGATGTAAATGACAACCACCAGGGCCAAAAACGCCACCAGCACATACATCAGGTTGCTTTGCAGCCACTCGTTGCGGGACTCCCAATAGGCCTCCGAATACTGCTCCTTGGCGTTGGCCGTCCGGAAGTGGTCCTCCGCCGCCGCGTAATCGCCCTTCTGCATATAGTTCAGGCCCAGATAAAGGTGCGCGAAGTACGAGGAGTTGTTGTACTTCATCACGTCTGTCAGGATGGCAATGCTGTCGTCGTACTGGCCGTTGTTGTAGCGTTCCATGGCGGCGTGAATCTGGGACTGCACATGGGTGGGGGTAAATACCTGGATATAGTTTGAGGCCGAATCCAGCACATAGATATTGTCCTCGCTGTCGGCGGCGACGCCGCTGGGGGTGGAAAACAGCCCCACCTTTTCCGAACCGCCGGCGCTGCCGCCGAACCGGCAGAGCAGATACCCGTCAAACGAGATCTCGGTGATATACCCGGTGCTGTCTACGGCGATCATCCGGCCGTCGTCGGTAACGCAGAGGTCGGACAGCCGGTTGAGCTGCGGAAGATTGTCGTTGTTTTGCAGCATATCCACGCCGTTGATGCTGTTTTTCTTAATGCGGCTCTGGTCGCCGCGGTTGATGGTATAAACCAGGCCGTCGCTGCCGCGGAAGATGTTCGCGAAGGAGGCGGCCTGGACCGAAGCCAGCTGCGCCTTCTGCTCTTCCGAAAAAACCAGATCGACGAAGATGTCGTACAGCGATCTGTTCACCGTATTGGAGGCGAAATAGCCCAGGAAGTCACCGGTAGCCCCCATATAAATGACGCCCGCCGAGGTCCCCTCGCTGACAATATAGCATCCGCCGTTGCCTGAGGCGGCGATCTTTACCGGGATATAGTTTTCCTCCACGCCAAAGTTGGGGGTGGTGGGCTTTGCGAAGGTCTGCTCCAGCGTGCCGTCCTGTGCAAAGCGGTAGGCCTCCCGTGTGCCGGAATCCGCCACATAGATGCGGCCCTCTTCGTCGGCGGCCACGCCGGTGGGGCTGGAGAGGAGCTCCTCCCCCACCACGGTAATTTCCCCCGTGGCAATGTCCACCACCAGCACCCGCTTATTGCCCGTATCGGCAATATACATCCGGTCGTTGGCAATGTAGAGGTCCTCCGCTTTGTTGAGCCCTAACCCCATATACAGCTTTGAAGGGGTGTAGGCGTCCTGCGAAACCTCTTCCTTCCCGTTGATCGTCAGGGTCACCGTATAGCTGGTGGACTGGGTGGCCGCCGCGGCCGTCAACCCCAGGCTCCCCGACAGGAGGAGGCCCAGCAGAAGGGTTCCTATCTTTTTCATAGTGCCTCTCCTCACTTAATGCCGGAGTGTGCCAGCGTGTTCATAACCTTGCTCTGCATCACGATGAAAATAATCAGATTGGGGATAAACAGCACCAGGGAGGCGGCCGCCGCCATGCCCTGGGCAGCCACATTGGTCGTTGACCCGGAGGTCAGCGAAGTAATATAAAAGGCAAAGGTCTTCAGCTGGTCGTGATCGACATACAGCGTGGATTCCACGGCAGAGTTCCAGGAATTCTGGAAAGCCAATATAGCGACCGTGACGATCGCCGGCTGGATGATCGGGACAATGATCCGGCGCACGATCGTAAAATCGTTGGCGCCGTCCATCCGGGCCGCCTCAATCAGCGCGTCCGGGATCTGATCCATAAACTGCTTGATGAGGAACAGCCCCACCGGCATGGCCAAAAGCGGGACAATATTGCTCCAGAAGGAATCCAGCAGGTTCAGCCGCTCCATAATCAGATAGCGGGGGATCTTCACCGCCGCCGGGACAAACATCAGCGCCACGGTGTTGAGCTCCAGCAGCAGCTTCTTGACGCGGAACCTCTTTTTCGCCAGCACATAGCCGGCGCTGACGGACATCAGGATGGTGCAGACTACCACAATCAGGGCCGAAGACAGGCTGTTGACAAGGTAGCGGGTCATGGGGATGCCGGATTCCTCCATAACCGCCTGGATCTGGGCGAAATTGCCCCAGGTTGGCCTGCGGACAAAAAAACGCGGAGGATAGGCGAACAGCTCGTTTGTCGGCTTGAACGCCGTGACAAAAATGTACACTATCGGCAGGCCCATCACAACGGCCAGCGGGATCAGCACCGCAAAGAATTTGATCTGGCTGCGGTCATACCGGGTCGGGTTGATCTTTGTACCCTGGAAACGGTTGCGCATAGCCGGCCCTCCTTAATCCTCTTCCCGCTCGGCGAAGAATTTGTTGACCACGCGGGACAGTATAAACACAAAAATCAGCAAGACGACGGCGATGGCGTTGGCGTAGCCCATTTCGTACTGCAGGAAGCCATAGTCGTCAATATGCGTTACCATGGTGGAGCCGGAGTAGCCGGGCGTCGGGTTGGCGCCGGTCAGGTCAACGCCGATCTGTCCGGCCGTGATGGTGTTCACGATCGCCATCACCGCGCCGAAGAGCATCTGGGGCTTCATAGAAGGGATGGTGATATAGACAATCTCCTGGAAGCGGTTGCGGATCCCGTCAATATACGCCGCCTCATACAGCTCCGGGTCAATGTTCAGCACGCCGGACAGCATGGTGAGGAAGCCGATGCCCATGCTGCTCCACAGGGTGACGATAATCATGATGGGCAGGATGGTAGACGTGTTCTGCAGCCACTGCACCGGCTCCTGGATGATGTTCAGCTTCTCAAGGATATAGTTGAGATAGCCGTTTTGGTCGCCGGTGAAAATCACCTTCCAGATGACGGCCGTAACCACGCTGCCGGTCATGGACGGCGAATAGAAGATCAGGGCCAGCACCGTGCGGGAGCCCTTCGGAATCTGCGCCAGGACCCACGCCAGCAAAAATTGGAGAAGGTACCCGAAGGGGCCGACGATCATGGCAAATTTCAGGGTATTGGGCAATATGTAGCGCAGGAATTCCGTATCCTGGGTCAGCAGCGCCACATAATTGCTCAGCCCGTTGACCTCCGGCGTCTGCACGCCGTTAAAGCTGGTAAAGCTCAGCCCTACGGCGATAACGATCGGCAGGATGATAAACACGAAGAAAAAGAACAGGAACGGCGCCAGCATGATAGGCACGGATACATCCAGCCGAAGCCGGCGCCGAGGCCGAGGCTCCCGTTTGGCTATAGTACTCATTGTTCTCCTCCCTATTCCTTCCAGGCGTAAACCGTCTCTACCGTCGGCATGGTATATTCGGACACGACCTGGCCGTTATCGTCCAAGTAGCCGAATTCCTGCAGCTTCCTTGTAATATCCCGGTTAATGGTCGTAATGGCATCATCCAAGGAGGTCCGGGGCGCATCCCCGTCAAACACCACGGCGTTCCAGGCATCGGAAATCGCCCGCTGCGCGATGACGTAGGAGGGATGCAGCGTAATTTCCGCGCAGTTTTCAATCTGCTCCATGACCACCTGCAGATCCTCCTGGGAATACGCCGTCGTGCTGACAAACGCCTCAAGATTGGCCGACGCCCAGATGAATTCCGAGCCGAAGGTCAGCTGCATATTGTTGACATACTGGGTCTGGATTTCGGTGCTCATGAACCACTTGAGGTAATCCCAGGCCTCCTCTTTCATGTCGGAGCCCTCAAGCACCGAGCTTGCCGTATTGACCGCCCACATATTGTTGTTGACCGTCCCGTCCTCCTGCTCTACGCCCACAACGGGAGCGATGCCCCACTGGCCGGCGATTTCCGGCGCGGCGTTGCGCAGAAGGATGTACACGGACATATCGCCGATGCCGATAGGCGTCGTGCCATTTTTAAAGCTGTTATAAAAATTGGCTACCGTCGTCGGCAGGCTGTACTTGGTGTAGAGGTCGCACATCAGGTTGAAGGCGGAAACGGCCTCCTCGCTGCCGAGGGCGCAGGACAAGCCGTCCTCCGAAAAGATTGAAGCGCCCATCTGGTCAAAATACGGGAAGGTGCTTCCCAGAGTTTTCAGGGAGCTGTCCGTCGCAATGCGGGTGCAGAAGCTCATCCCGTATTGGGACAGCACCGGAAGCATGTCCATAACGTCGTCCCAGCTTTGGGGGACCTCAAGGCCAAGCTGGCTGAGGATATCCTTGCGGTAAAACATCAGGTTGAAATTCAGCGCTTCCGGCAGCGCGTAGCAGGAATCCCCGATAATAAAGGGAATAAAGAATTCCTCGGCATAATCGTCAAGGGCTTCCGTAAAGCCGTCAAACTGCCTCAAATCAGCCAGCGCACCGCGCAGGGCCAGCTGATAGGGCTGGTAATAGCTCAGCCCGATTGCCAGGTCCGGCGCGTTGCCCGCGGAAACCGCCAGGAGCAGCTTGGTTTCATCCGCCATAACCGAAAGGTTGACGTTGTAATCCACCCCGGGCAGATAGCTGGATTCGGTGAGCTGACGCATTACCTCCACGTTGGTGGTGGCATGGTTCACCCACACCGTCAGGGTTTCCTTATTCGGGTCGCCGTCCCCGGTGGTGTAGTCGTTAAAGAAGGAGAGGAACAGCTTTTTGATTTCCTCTATCAGCACGCGGAAGAAGCCCACCCCTACCTCCGGCAATTGGGAGGTGTCCGGCGTTATGTAGATTTGGTCAATCTCCAGCGGCTGGGCCAGCAGGTCCGCTACCACGGTGGAGATCAGGCCGCTCACCGAGTCGTCCCCGCTGGAGAATTGGCTCATGTGGTTGATCATATAATTGAGGTCGTCGGCGAAGCGCCTTAAGCGCCGGGCCGCCGTCCCCAAATCGGACAGCAGCACCGGATCGGACAGGCCCGACATCGCGCTGAGCTTCTCATATTCCGACTCGAGGATCTCGGCGCTGGCGAGCAGGTCCTCGCGGATATGGGGGATGTAATTCTCAATTTTCCAATCCCGGTTTTCGTCGGTCCGGTTGCCCGTGACATACTGGATCTCCAGGGCGATGGTGGTGATCTGGCTGACAATCGACATCAGGTTTTCATACGACTCTTCATAGGGGCCCGAAACCGTTTCGAGCGTGATCGTATGCGTCCCCGCCTCAAAGTAAAAGGCCGCCTGTTCGCCGTCAACGCTGAGGACCTCGCAGGCCGCATCGCTGCCGGTATAGGCAAAGGCATAATCGGCCATCTCGTCAAACAGGACTTCCCCGTCCACATAGATCTTTTTCATTGACGGCATATCCTCTTTGCCGTCCTGAAAATATTTTATGGCGATGTAGTAAACGCCGCTGATTTCAATGTCAAAGGTATAGGTTACCCATTGGCCCGGATTCTGCCAGGAGTTCCCGGCCAGGGAATAAACAAGGCGTGAGGAGGCGCTGTACGGGTGGTATTTGACGTTGCTGCCGCGTTCCGGCCGGACAAACGAATCCGACTTTTCCGTGTAATGCTCCCCTTCAATGAGCACATACTCCGCGTCCGCAGCCGCCGACGTATCCACACCGGCTGCATACTCCTCGTACGAGGCCAGCTCCTGGCGCCCCTTGAGCGTTATGTCCCCGATCATGACGGGCACATCGTTGTTGCTGATGGTAATCGTGTTTTTGCCGGCCTCAAAATAAAAGATAAACGGGACATCCGAATTATAGGTCGTGCTGTTGAGATAGCAGGATTCCCAGCGGTATACCCGTTCCGGCAGAGGATACATCTCGTTGCCGGAGGAATCCACCTCGTAATCCTGCGACGTGTCCTTCCATACGGCCTTCAGCTGCAGGTTACGGCATTCATAAAAGGGGGATTCGCCGTTGACCAGCAGGGTCAGCAGAAGGTCCTGCATATAGGATTCCGGGATATAATAGGAAATATCAATCAGATAGCCGCCGGCCTGGGGGACATCGACCTCCAACGTCACCGTGCCGTTGGACTCCATCAAGACCACCGGCGCGCCGTAGCCGTTGCTTTCCTCCGCCGGCAGGATGCTGACCGCCTCGTCGCTTTCGGCCAGGTTATCGGCGGTTATGGCGATGTCCTCCGTCCCTTCAAGCAGGCTCTCCGAGAGCTCCGCCTTCAGGTCGGCATAGTTCGCCTCCACGGCTTCCTCGGACGAATCGTCCGGCAAAGCTTCCGACTCCGTCTGCGACACGCCGTCGGTTTCCGCTTCAGCGGCCGCCGTGCAAATGCCGCTTTGGGAAAAGGTGAGCAGTATACACAGCAGCAGGGCCGTCAATTGTTTTCCGCGATGTTTCATACTGTTACCTCTTTTTGTCAGAACTCGACCGTTTCCGGCGGCGGCACCCGCCGGGCGGCGATATACCTCGCCGCCCGGCAGATGCTGTCCCTTCGGAGGCCAATGGATTCGATCGGTTTGAGAATTACTCGACCTTTTGCAGGGAGGCCAGGATTTCCGCCTGCGCCGCGTCGGCACGGGACTGGAGGTCGGTCAGCAGGTCGGCCGCCGTCTTTTCCCCGGTAAAGATCTGGTTGTTGACGGCATCGCTAAGGATGTCGTTAAACACGGAGGAGAACCCGGGGATCGTCTTGCCGCCGTCCATATACATGTTGGAATCGGCCAGGTGGTCAATCATGTAGACAATGCCCGGCTTCGCGTTGTACATCTCGGCCCACTTGTCCCGCACTTCCTGGTCGTCAATGGGGGACAGGCCCATAGAGAAGAAATCGGAAATCAGGTTGGCTTCCGCCATCTCGGGATACTCGGCCTTCAGCGCCTCCGCATCGTAATTCTCCCAGATATCCATCCGGGCGTCAAAGCCCTCCTTGGAGTAGGTGAAGAACTTCAGCACGTCATAGGCTACGTCGGGGTTTTCGCAGCCGCGGGTGATGGCGTAGTTGTCGTTGATAACCGCGATGCGGGGGGTGTCCCCTTCGTTCCACACCGGGATCGGGTAGCAGTCCCACTCCTGGCCGCCGTAGATGTCGTTGCCCACATCCCAATTCGACCAATAGGTAGATTCAAACCAGGTGGCGACGGTTCCCTGCTGCCAGGCAGTCCACGGGTCGTCCACGCCGATGATCTCGTTCGACAGCGCATACCAATTCGCCCAGGTGCCGTCGGAGTTATCGGTGGCGTTCAGCCGTTCATACGCGGTATAATCGTTAAGCACCAGGTCCGCCATCACGTCCACGGAGGCCTGGAAGGCCTCGCCGATGACCCAGCTCTGGTCCGAGCGGCGGTAGCCCCCCGATTCCAGCTCGGGATCATAGTTCGGGATCAGGTATTTCCACAGGCCGCCGTCGTAGGTGCCCAGCATCTCCGGCGGTACGGTCAGCTTCTTGACGATGTTGACGAATTCGTCCACCGTCCAGTCGTAATCCGGCACGTCCAGGTTGTTTTCCTCAATCAGGGTCTGATTGACCATCACCGTACTAAACCACAGCTGGTAGGGGATCATCAGCAGCTGGTCGTTGGTGGTGCAGTACTGGACGATGTCCTCATACAGCAGGTCCTTGTCCGGGTCGTTGTTGAAGTAGTCGGTCAGGTCGACCAGGATATCGTTCTGATAGGCGATTTCCGGGTTGTCGATGTTCACGATATCCGGCAGGGTGCCGGCCGCCGACCAGGCGATCAGCATCTCGTTGTTGACGTACCCCTGCCCGTCCGGGTTGTAATACTCAATGGTGACATTGGGATGGAGCTCGGTGTACTTTTTCCCCAGCAGCGTTACCAGCAGCTGGCCTTCCCCAGCCATCCGGATGGTGACCGGCTCGGCATCGTCGCCGCTGCCGCTGCTGCCGGAAGAGGTGCCCCCGCTGCTTTCCTCTGTTCCCCCGCTGCAGCTGGTCAGGAGCAGAGTGGTCAGCATCAGCATCGCGCTCAGCAGGGCCAATACACGCAAGGCTTTTTTTACGGACATGTTTCTACCTCCTTGATATAAATAAAAATGGGTAAAATGGATTTGGAATCCATTGCCTACACGGTCATGCGCTTTGCAGAGAGCCGCCTGAAAGCATGAACGACGGCAGCGGTGATGCCCGTCCTCTTTTCACGGCCATATCCCCCCTCTCGCAGCGTGGGCGTCATGCTTATGCATAAGCCTCTCCTCTGCGCGGCGTTTCCTCCGCAGGGATCGGCTTTATACCGTCGCCTCCACCAGATGGATCCCGCCGTCGGCAAGGCTGGGGATCCTGTTCCCCTCGACCTCCCTGCCGTCTACCAGCAGCTTCCGGATGCCGCCGGTGCGGCCGTCGGGATTCGTCACATGGATGCGGTACTCCGCACCGCGGAAACGGCGCTTGACGCGGTATTCCTTCCATTCCGCCGGGATGCAGGGATCAACCACCAGGCCGTCCTCCTCCGGGCGGATGCCGAGGATCCAGAACACGGCGACGCGGTGCAGCCATTGGGCGGAGCCGGTATACCAGCTCCAGCCGCCCTTGCCGAAATAGGGGGAGATCGGGCCGTCCGAGTTGCCGGGGGTCACATAGGGCTCGGCGACGTAGGCATCCTGGTCGTCCGACCGGTTGGGCGGGCAGATGGTGCGGTAGGCCTTGTAGGCGTTGCGGCTGTCCTTCATCAGCGCATAAGCCCAAACCGCCCATGTAGCGGCGTGGGTATAGACGCCGCCGTTTTCCCGCAGGCCGGGGGCATACCGGGTGATGTAGCCGAGATCGGAACGGGGCTTGGTATAGGCGGGGTATAAAAGCAGCGCGCCGTATTCCCGCAGCAGATGCTTTTCCACCGACTGCATCGCCTTGGCCGCCTTTTCCGGCTCCGCAATCCCCGATATCACCGCCCAGATGTTGGGGTTCAGGAAGATCTTGCCCTCTTCGTTCTTGGCCGAGCCCAGATCCTCCCACGCGTCGGTGGTGGCCTGCAGATACCATTCGCCGTCCCAGCCGTAGCGGTTAACGCTGTAGGCCATGGTCTGCCGGACCTCTTCGCACTTTTTGGCAAACGCCTCGTCGCCCCGGCGGCGGCAAAGCGGGATGAAATCCGCAAGGATCGTATACAGGAACTCCGCGACCCAGAAGCTTTCGCCCTTCATTTTCGCGCCCACTTCCGACAGGCCGTCGTTCCAGTCGTGATCGCCCATCAGCGGCACGCCGCGGGGAGAGAAGCGGCTGAAGCATTTTTCAATCGCGCGCTTGCAGTGGTCGTACAGGTCGCCCTCGCCCTCGTCGACATACGGCGCCACTTCATCAAGGATGGCATAGTCGCCCGTTTCCTTCAGGTAGGCGCTGAGGATAAAGGGCAGCCACAGCAGGTCGTCGGAGCAGTTGGACTGGGGACCGGTGCCGCTGATGGTGAACCACCAGTGGTACACATCCCCCGCGGCGAACTGTTTTGAGGCGTGAAGCAGGATCTGCTTACGGGCCTCCTCCGGCCGGTTTTCAAGGAAAATCTGGCAGTCCTGCAGCTGGTCGCGGAAGCCGAACCCCGCGCTGACCTGGTACAAGCCCGACTTCCCCCACAGCCGGCAGGAGATCGCCTGGTATTTCATCCAGATATTGGTCATGAAGTTCATCGCTTCATCCGGCGTCTCCACCCATTCGGCGTCAATGTAGCGGCTCCAGAAGGCGCCGACCGCCTCAAATTCCCGCTTGGCAGCCTCCGGGGTGGTATAGGCCGCCAGGTCCTGCACCTGCTCGGCGCCGTCTTTGGCCGCGCCGAGGGTAAACACCACCGTCTTGCTTTCCCCGGGCGCCAGCTCCACCGGCGTGCGCAGGGAAGCGCAGGCGTCGGTGAACCGCCCCTGCCGTCCGGCAAGCTGGGCGTCGTCCATCATCTGGGGATCCCGCTCGCTGCGGTAGCCGCCGATCAGGGTCTGCTTATCGGTGTCAAAGGACGAGGCCTTCTGGCTGACCGTATGGAAGAAGGTGTATTCCCACGAGGCGTTGGAGCCGAACCAGATCAGCTTGTTCGCAGTGATCAGGCTGCGGGCCTCGTCGTACGCCGTGTTAATGAACAGCTTGTGGTATTCCCGGTGCTCGTCCGGCGCAAAGCCCAGCGCCAGCTCAAAGTAAGAGGTTACGTCAAGACGGCGTGCCGTGCCGCCCTCGTTGGTCAGCGTCAGTTCCATGAATTCCATCGGCTTATCCGGGGAAACGAACACCCGCAGCACCGAGGCGATATCCGCCACCTTATGCTCAAAGATGCTGTAGCCCACGCCGTGGCGCACCCGATAGGACTGGTACGCCGCCTGCACGGGGTTCCAGGCCGCCGACCAGAAGGCGCCGCTGTCCGTATCCCGTATATAGAGGTATTTGCCCCAGTTGTCCTTGATCAGATCCTGATAGGAGCGGGTAATGCGGTTTTCCCCGGCGTTCCCCCGCCAGGAGTAGCCGCTGCCCGTCTGGGAAACCAGGAAGGAATAATCGCCGTTTGAGATCACGTTGCCCCAAGGCCGGGGCGTACGGGGATCCGTAATGATATACTCCCGTCCGTCATCCGAAAAGCCGCCGTATTTGCCGACAAATTTCATCTCAACCCTACCCTTTCAAGGTTTTTCCGGCCGCACCGCCGGAGAAATGACCGTCCAATAGGAACATTAGGCCTTTCCTGCGGAAAGGCCTACCGATTGTTAACAATCGGGCCCTCCCGCCCTATTCTGTTTGGGGAAACCGCTATCTCCCTTTGGAAAAGCGGATGGTCAGGGCATCGTAAAGCGCGCCGTGAAGCTTGGAAACGATCCGCCAGCCCTTCTCGGTCTTTTCCGCCTCGTAGGCGTCGTCCGGGATTACGCCGAAGCCGGTTTCCACCACGATTTCATCCTCCGGCTGGGTCAGCGCGAGGGTCAGCCTCCATTCGCCCCGCGTATCCTTTGAGTCAAGGATTTCCGCCGTGGAATAGACGATCTTGGCCTCCGGGCGGAACTGCATGTTCAGCGGCAGCATCAGGCCGCTACGGGGGCGGACGGTCAGCTTCTTGCCGCCGAACAGCCGGCGGCCGCGGAAGCGGATATGGGTTTTCTTGGCATATTCATCAATATTGGTGATAAACAGGTAACGCCCGCCGTCCTTGTTCACGCGGGAGGACAAAAGCAGCTTATCCCGGAGATGGTCGGCCGTAAACAGCGGCTTGACGCCGATTTTGGCGAACTGGTTGAGCACCACCTGGTCGCGGTAATAGTAATCGTGCTGCTGCGCGACGCCGAACACCACCGCCTTGCCCTTCCCCATCGGCTTGACAAAGCCGCAGATGTAGCCGTCGTCCTTCTGCTTGGCAAACCCGTTTTCCACATCCCCCAAATCGGTGGAGCTGGAGATGATCATATCGGGCACATCGTCAATGTACTCCGCAAAGCCGAAGTCGTGAACCTCCGCCTTGCAGCCGAGGGCATCCCGCAGGATCGTGCAGGGAGCCCCCCGCATATCCATCACCGGGACGGTGGGGAACAGCAGCAGCTGGCCTCCCGCCGTCACATAATCAACCAGACGCTGCTGGACGTCGGCCTCCATATACCGGGTGGAGAAGGCGGCCAGCTTGGGATGCCTGCGGACCGAAATCGGCTGCGGGGAGGAGAGGTCATAGCCCTCAAACGTCAGGTTGGTCACCGACATCCCCTTGCCCATGCCCTCGTAGAGGTACTCGTTGCGGTAGAAGGCCAGCTCCTCCCGGAACGCCTGGGTCGTTTCGTCGGCATACTCGGTCATGTAATAATCGGGGAGCAGCCCCAGGGCGACCACCGCCTCCTGGCGGGTGGTCAGCAGGCTCTGCTCGCAGGCGTGCAGCATCCGGCCGAGATGCTGGATCACCGGGTACTGCGGGTTCAGGCTGCCGTCCATATCCACCGGCGCCTGCCAGGAGTGCCGGTAGCCGTAGTAGCCGGTCCCCTCCATGTTGTATCCGCCGGCAAACATATAATAATTGACGCCGTTCATGCCGCCGGCCACGCACAGCCGGGTGGTGAGGTCGTACGTCGTCGGCTGCAGCCGGGGGGTATCTATCTGGAAGCCGCCCTGGAATTCCGCCGAGAACAGCGGCTGGTCCGGGGACTCCACCGCGTAGGTAAAGGCGTTTGCCAGCAGGATATCCTGGAAGTTGTCGTAGCAGATGTTGCCGATGTAATAATCCCCGGCCATCACCGTATTCGGGGCCTTCGCGGCCTCGGAAAGCTGGGCAACGCCGATGGGGTACTGCTTGCCCCGCTTGATGATGTCGCAGCTGTCAAAGCCGTGGACGTTGAGGATGTTGGGCACCGTACCCATATGCCGGCGGGCGAGCGCCTGCAGGGCCTCAAAATAGCGGCGGAAATACACGCGTGTGTAACGGGACAGGTCATCCCGGACGATGGCCGCCGCCTCCTTGGGAGGATGGCAGACAAAGGCCTGGAACTCCTCCCCCTCGCGGGCGCCGTACACGGTTTCCTGACCGCCGTATTTCTGGCGGAGGTAAACGTGGAAATCTTCTATGTTCCGCGGGGTGTAATCCGCCTGCCCGGCGCACCAGTTCATCATGCCGATTTCATTGTCAAGCTGGAGCATGATGACCGGGCCGCCTTGATCCGCCATAAAGGGGCGGATCACCTTGCCCAGCGCGCCGTACCATTTGTCCACAAGCCCGAGATAGTCCTTATCCAGCAGGTAGACGCTGCGGGTCGGATGCTCTTTCCCGTCCCGGTCCAGGGACAGCGACTGCGGATAGGAGGTATAAATCCAGTTCGGCAGCCCTTCGTTGCGCATCTCGCTCATGATGTAGGGGCCCGGGCGCAGAATGCAGTACATGCGGTGCTTCTTGATTAGAGCGAGGAAAGCGCCGAGGTCGTTTTCCGGGCGGCGGCGGCCTTCCAGGTCGATGTCCCCCTCCTCGTATTCGTGGATCAGCCAGGGGATATAGCTGCTCACCAGGTTGGCGCCGGCCCGCTTGGCCAGCAGGATGCGGTTTTCCCACTCCTCGCGGGGAACGCGGAAATAATGGATCTCCCCGCCAAATAAAAAGGTGTTGCGGCCGTTGATGACAAAATTCCCGTTTTTGACTTCTACCATGAAAGGTCATTCCTCCCTTTATGCATTGGCGTCCTTCCCGGCTGCCGGCGGCTTGAGCTGCACCGGCTCCGTCAGCAGGAGACGTACCCCGTCCTCGCAGGTGCTGTCGCTGCCGGCATACACCCGGAAATACCCCGGCTCGGCCGCCAAGCGCCCGTCCGCGCGGACAAACGCCAGCATGGCAGGGGTAACGGTAAAGACGGCCCGGCGGCTTTCATGCGGCTGCAAAAGCAGCTTCTGGAAGCCCTTCAGCTCCCGCGCCGGCCTGGTGATCGACGCCGTCTCGTCCCGGATATACAGCTGCACCGTCTCCTCGCCGGCCACCGCGCTGTCGTTGGTAACGGTCACCGAAACCTGAACGGCCCCCTCCGCCGCCAGCCGGTCGGCGTCGGCCGAAACCGGCCCGTATACGAAACGACTGTACGACAGCCCATAGCCGAAGGGGTACAGCGGGGCCGTTTCCTCGTCAAGATAACGGATCAGCTCCGGCCGGCCGCTGGTCCGGCGGTTGTAATACAGGGGGATCTGCCCCTCACAGCGGGGGAAGGTGATGGTCAGGCGGCCGCTGGGGTTATAGTCGCCGAACAGCACGTCGGCCAGCGCATCGCCGCAGGTGTCGCCGAGCTGCCAGCTCTCCAAAATCGCCGGCACATGCTCCTGCTCCCAGGTCAGGGTCAGCGGGCGTCCGTTCATCAGCACCAGCACCACCCGCGGGTTGACGGCGCACACCCGGCGCAGCAGCCGCTGCTGCGCCGGCGGGATCCCCAGATGCGCCCGGGAGTTGTTCTCGCCGGACATCCAGCAGGCCTCTCCCAGCACCATAACAACCGTGTCGGCCCTGGCGGCGCCCTCCACCGCTTTTTCCGCCTCTTCCTCGCTGCCGTCAAGGATCCCGCTGCCGATGTAATACTCCACCTGCGTGTCCGGGCTTACCCGGGAGCGGATGCCGGCAAGGGGCGTTACCACATTCTCTTTTTTGGTTTTGCACTGCCAGCAGCCCAGCGCATCCCCCTGGCTGTCGGCTAGGAACCCGATCACCGCCAGCCGGCCCGCCTTTTTATCCAACGGGAGCATCGCCCCGTCGTTTTTGAGCAGCACTATGGACTCCCGCGCCATCTGCCGCGCCGTTTCCACATGGGACGGGCAGCGGTGGATCGCCGCCGCCTTCTCCGGCGTGGTTTGGTTTTGCTCAAACAGCCCCAGCGCAAACTTGACCCGCAAGATCCGGCGGACCGCCTCGTCCAGGCGCTCCTCCGAGATCGCGCCCTCCTGCACCAGCTGCTCCGCATACAAATCGTAGATGCCGGAATTCATGTCGATTTCCGCGCCGCTGTTAATCCCGATCCGCACGGCGTCCTTGTCGTCCGCCGCCACGCCGTGGGCCACCCCCTGCTGCACCGATTCCCAATCGGTGACAACCGGCCCCTCGAATCCCAGCTCCTTGCGGAGGACATCCTCCAAAAGGTGATGGCTCAGCGACGCCGGATGGCCGGAAACGTCGTTAAAGGAGCTCATCACCGTGCCGGCCCCCGCCTGTATGGCTGCTTCAAAGGGCGGCAGGTAGACCTCGCGCAGGGTCTGCTCCGAAATTTCGGTGTAATCGTAATCGCGGCCGCCCTCCGCCGCGCTGTAGCCGATGTAATGCTTGGGGCAGGCGGTCACATGCGGACGGTCGTCCCAATCGTTGCGCTGAAGGCCCCGCACCCGGGCGGCGGCCACCAGGCTGCCGTAATACGGGTCCTCTCCCGCCCCCTCGGCCACCCGACCCCAGCGCGGATCCCGGGCAATGTCAACCATCGGGGCAAAAATCATATTGACCCCGTCCGCCGACGCCTCCCGCGCCGCGATCGCCGCCGTCTCCTCAATCAGCGGGAGATCAAAGCTGCAGCTCTCCGCCAAAGGAATCGGAAAGCCGGTTGCGTAGCCGTGGATCACGTCGTCCCCGATCAGCAGGGGAATCGGGTTGGGGGAATGCATGATCGCCTTCTGTATGTCCGATACCAGCGTGGAACCGCAAAAGTTTAAAAGGGATCCGATCTCTCCTTTATCAACCAGGGAGCGTTCATATTCGCGGAAGCTGCCGTATTGCACCAGCTGCCCTACCTTTTGCCGGCGGGTCATGCCGGCCAGGAGTCGGTTAATCTGCTCTTCAAATTCCAATCCGACACAGCGCATACGCCAAATTCGCCTCGCTTCTATTTATTTAATTCAATTTAATAAATGAACGTAAAAAATCCAGGCGAGCAGCAGTTCTGTCCATTTTCAATATAAAAAATATTGACTATATCGGTGTATATTTGGATTTATTTCCTTTATATTTCGCATTATAGCATCGTTTTATAATATGTCAAGGCTTTATTTCCTGGTTTTTTAAATTTATTTTATAAAACAGATGCCATGATTTAAGTGTAATTTCTTTTTGTTTATTGTGCAAATGATAAAAATAAATCCCAGCAAAATACGGTATAACGCGGATCACTGTGCAATACTAACCAATTCCTATCCAGGCCAGCAATGCGCAATACGATTAGAACAGAAAACATCTATTATCTGATATTCTCCACACCGATGATCCTCAGCAGTGAACGTCAGGGGAAGCGGCTGGCCGACAACGCCCCCTTCCAATGAAAAATCCGCGGTTTTATCGCCAGGCTTCCACAGGGTGGGCTGCTGTATTTGCTAAAGGCTTTACCGTTCAGCGATCACTGCCGCTTGGATTATTAGCATCATTCCCGCTTTCCCAGGAGCGCCGTCGGCACAAAGCCGTCCGAACGCTCTCGCTTTGCTGTGCTCGTTATCTTTTTCTCAAACCTTTCGTGTATCCTGACACAGCAGAACAGGTAATCCCCAGCAGCAATGGGGCTCTGCGAGATACAACGTCTACGGGCGGCCCCTCCCTGCTGAAACGGCGTATGCGGATTTTCAGCGCAGCTTCCCCTTAGGACCGCAGAAACGCGGAAGCACTGGAGCCGCCAGCGCCAATGCCCCGGCCCCCAGAGCTGCCCTATCCGCCGGAGGACCGGAGGCCAAAAATTCCCGCTTGACATTGACGCTGCGTCAAGTGCTACAATGAGCCCCAAAAGGAGGGAAACGCCATGGAAATCATCAAAATCACCGACCTATCCGCCCAGCTTTCCATCTCATCCCGAACCCTGCGGTATTACGAGCAGGTGGGCCTGCTCAAAAGCATCCGCCCGGACGGCGAAGCGTACCGCTATTATGATGAAGAAAACGTGGAACGGCTCCGGCAGATTCTGGTGCTGCGCAAAATGCAGATCCCGATCAAGGACATCCTGCACATCTACGAAAGCCAGGATATGCGCGTCGTCGTCCAGGTATTTGTCGACCGCCTTCACGCCATCGACCGGGAGGTCACCGCCCTGTCGGAACTCAAGCAGGTTATTGACGCCTTCCTCCAAACCATGGTGAAAAACGGCGTCACCAAGATCTCCGCGCTGCCCCTGCTGTACGAGGAGATGGGCAAGCAGCTTCATATCCGGGAGGAGCGGGACGCCGCCGTTCCGATCACCTATGAAAGGCTGGACGACATCGCCGGCCGGGTGAACGGGGCGCGGGAGACCTCCTGCGATATCGTGGAGCTTCCCGCCATGCGCCTGATCTCCTCCCGGCGCCGGGAGGACGGCCGGTCGGACGAACCGGGGTTTTGGGTCTGGCTCAGCGAGGCGGGGGTCGCCCCGGGCCGCCCCGGCGGGCAGTCATTGTTTGAATGCCAGGACGAAGCGGGGCAGACCGTCCTCCTTCAGCGGGTGGACCCCTCCCTGGAAAACGACGGCCCCTTTGAGGAGGAAGCGTTCGCGGGCGGCCTCTTCGCCTGCATGGGGCTTTACGCGGACGAGGACATCCCCGCCGCCCACCGGCGGCTGATCCAAAGCTTTGACGGCAGCCCCTACTACCAGGTGGATTACCGGGCGGACGGGAGGCTGCGCCACGAGACGCTGGCCGAATCCGTGTATTCCCCCGACGAAAAGCGGGAGCGGCTCCGCCTGTTCCTGGCCGTGCGGAAAAAGGCGCCCGACCTGTCCCTGTATGAAGCGGGACGGCAGCTTCAGGGGATCTCGGTCGGCGAAATCGAGGCGGCCAGCCCCGTGCTGTGGACAGCGGAGTGCCCGGCCTCCCAGCTCAAGCCCGAGCCTGAATGGGCGTGGAGCTACCGCCTCAACGAACAGGGGGAGGGGGATTACTCGCCGGTGATTGATTCCCATTTCCTCTCCACCGGCGTCAAGGTGCGGCTGCCCTTCCGGGTTGACGCGGTGTTCCGGGTGGAAATGGACAACGCCGCCTACGGCTACGGGGCGGACGAGGGGGATTTCAGCTTCCTGCACGGCTCCCAGGCGTACGGTGTCAACAAGGGCAATTACCCGAACGGCGCCCAGGAAGCGATCGCCTTTGATCAGCCGATTTTCGGGGACCGCCACGTCCTGCCGGGGCTGGGGAAAATCCGGCCCCGGGAGTACAACCAGCTGACGTGGATCGTCGGCGACCGGTTTTTTGCCGTCCTTCTCAACGGCGAGGTGCGCTACTGCGCCGCCGACATGCCCTATATGGAAACGGACTGGCGGTATCTGCCGCCGCAGGAGATCCGCGTCACCGGCAACGGCAGCTCCCTGCGCCGGATCCAGTGGGTGCGCGTTTCCCAGCTCCAGCCGGCCCCGAACCTCCAGCTTGCGCAGGGGGCGCTGCGCACGGCGGGCCGGCCGAGCAACAACCTCCTGCCCAACGTCCGGGCGCTCGTCCACGACGAATACGGCGAGAACTATTGGCTCAACGGCTGCGCAGGCTATGTGATGGAATGCCTTGGGGAGCCAGACTACGATTACTGGTTCTTCGCGGGCCTGACCGGCGACAATTTCACCCCTTTCTACATCTACCCGCACAACGACGCTTTCTTTGACAGCGCCAGCGACTGCCTGCTCCATTTCGGCTGCCCGAAGGACTATGCGGAAAGGCTGTTTGCCGCCTGCGGCTATGCCTGCACCTTTGCCGGCAGCCGGGAGCTGCGGGAAAACCGCGACGCCTACCGGCTGTACCTGACCGCGTATATTGACCGGGGCGTCCCGGTCATCCTCTTCCGCCCCGGCCAGCCCCATTCCGTCTGCGTCGGCTACGAGGACTGGGGGGAGACCCTGCTGTACGTTGCCGGCAACCAGGCGGAGCCGCAGCGCCTCCCGCTGGACGACGCCATTGGCCGGGAGGACGCGGCGCAGAACGGCTGGATTTTCGTGGGCGAAAAGCAGGAACGCAAGCCGCTCGCGGCCATCTACCGCCAGCGCATCCAAAGCCTGGCGGCGCAGCTGACCAGCCAAACCGACGGCTGCTTCTTTGGGGCGGCCGCCCTGCGCGCCTGGGCCGACGACATTGACGGCGGGGGATTTGACGGCATGACGCCCGAGGAATTTGACAAATGGAAGATGTATACCTGCTATGTCTGCTGCATCGCCACCAACAGCGGCGGCTGCCAGGGCTTCCTGCGCAAGGCGATGGAGCTCAACCCCGACCTCGCCTTCCTGGAGCAGGTTTCCCGCCAGTATTCGATGACCGGCCTGCTGTGGACCTCCGATCCGTATAACCCCTTGGCCGAGGAAATCCTCCGGCAGCAGGGCGCGCTGCCCGACAGCCTGGAGGCGGCAGACGGCGGCTTCAACGTCAGCCTGACCGCCTTGCAGGATCCCGCCCGGCGCGCCCGGATCACCGCCATCCTGCGGCGGCTGGCGGCGTGTATGGATGAGGTGGTGCGCCTGCTGCAAGAAAACCTGCCGGAGGGATGAGACGCCCGAAGCGCTTGCCGGCCCCCAGCCTCCTTCCCCGGGATTTCTCCGGGATTTCTCCGGGAACTCCCTTGAACGCTCCTTTCCTTAAGCGCGGGGCCCTTTCTCCGGGCCGCCACGCCCCCTGGAAGCCCCGCAGAGGGCAAAAATGCAGGGCCCCGGTTCATAGAAACCAGGGCCCTGCGCTTTGCGGGAGGCCTCCGAGCTTCCGCGCCAGGTTCAGCTCCCACAGGGTTTGGAGCAGCGGAACATCTTCTGCATCCGGGAGGGATGCGATCTGGTGCGGCTGAAAGAAGCCGGAGAGCCGGATGTCTTTGCGATAGACTTCCGGCGCATCGGGCAGACCCGGCCGGATTTCCTCGAATTCCTGTTCAACGACCGGACGCCGGAGGAATTCCTTTACGCCCGGGATCCCTCCATCCGGCGGGACCGGCGCAAAGCGATCCTTTCCGCCGGGTGGATCCCGTACCTGGCCCCGGAGCTGTGCCTGCTGTACAAATCCACCGACATCCAGCGGGAGGGCTACCAGCAGGATTGCGAGCAGGCGGCAGCGCAGATGGACAGCGAGCAGAAAGCCTGGCTGGCCGGCGCCCTCGCCCGCCTCTACCCGCAGGGGCATCCCTGGACCGCGGCGCTGGACGGCGGGGCTTCCGCCCTGTAACGATTCGGGGAGAGCAGGCCGGCGCGCCACCGCCGACCGGATCCCGCCGCATACAATCAAACGGCCGGGCTGCCTTGCGGATAAAGGCGGCCCGGCCGTTGCTATTCAATTTACCGCTTACCGCCGCGGGGTCCGACCGGGAAGCGGGCTCCGCCCCTACTTGCCCATCCGCACACATCCCTGCCCGCCTTATCCCAGCAGGCCGGCCAGGTTGGCCGCGAGGGTGCCGAACTGGTACACCAGGAAGGAGACCACCCAGGCCACGCCGGTCTGCATCGCTACGGTGCCCAAGGCCCATTTGGTGGAATTCATCTCCCGCCGGATGGCGGAAAAGGCCGCCACGCAGGGCATGTACAGCAGCACAAACACCAGGAAGGAGAGGGCGGACACCGGGGTAAACACCCCGTGCAGCGCGGCGGCCATCGCCTCGTCGGTGGCGGTGTTGTACAGGATGCTCAGGGTGCCGACCACCGCCTCCTTGGCGACAAAGCCGGACACCAGCGCCACCGACGCCTGCCAGAAGCCGAAGCCCAGCGGGATAAACAGCGGCGCGATCACCCGGCCGATCGCGGCCAGGATGCTCTGCCCGCTCTGCTCCGGGGACAGCATGGTCAAATGCAGGTCAAACGAGCGCAGGAACCAGACGACCACCGAAGCCGCCAGCAGGATGGTGCCGGCCCGCACCGCAAAATCCTTGACCCGCTCGTACATATGCATCCACAGGGTTTTGAGGGTGGGCAGGCGGTAGGGGGGCAGCTCCATGACAAAGGGGGCGTGCCCGCCCTTGAGCACGGTCTTGCGCAGCACCATCGCCACCAGGATGGCCACCACCACGCCGGTCAGGTAGATCCCGCAGACCACCAGCCCCCGGTGATTGGGGAAAAAGGCGGCGATGAAGAGCGCGTACACCGGCATCTTGGCGCTGCACGACATAAAGGGGGTGAGCATGATGGTCATCCGCCGGTCCCGCTCGTTTTCCAGGGTGCGGGCGGCCATCACCCCCGGCACCGAGCAGCCGAAGCCCATCAGCATGGGGACGAACGACCGCCCCGAAAGGCCGGTCTTGTGCAGCAGCTTGTCCATGATGAAGGCGGCGCGGGCCATGTAGCCGCTGTCCTCAAGCACCGAAAGGAAGAGGAAAAGCAGCAGGATCTGGGGGAAGAAGGAGACGATCGACCCCACCCCCGCGATCACCCCGTCGCACACCAGGCTCACCGCCCAGGCGGAGGCGCCCACGCCCTCAAGCAGGCCCTGCACCCAGGGGGTAAAGCGGTTGGAGATCAGGTTGTCCAGGCCGTCGGTCATCCAGGTGCCGAGCGGCCCGAAGGTGATGAAGAACACCAGCGCCATCACCCCGATGAACAGCGGCAGGGCGAAAATCCGGTGGGTGGCGATCCGGTCAATCCGGTCGGACACCGTCAGTTCGCCCGGCTGCTTCAAGCGGGTGACGCACTCGGCGCACACCTTGCAGATGAATTTGTATTTTTGGTCGGCGATGATCATATCCCGCTCGCCGTATTTCTCCTCAAGCGAGCGGATGATCTCGTCAATCAGGTGGGCTTCGCCGTCGGTCAGCTCCAGCGATTCAATCGTCGGCGCGTCGTCGTCAATAATCTTGACCGCCGACCAGCGCAGGGCCATCCCCTTTTTCAGGCATTTCGGCTCAATGATGTCCTCAATGCGCAGGACCGCCTCCATCACCGCCGGGGAATAGATCTCGTCAATGACATAGGTGGAGCGGTACTCCTGGGGATGGTGCTCCCGCCGGTCGTGGAGCTGGTGGCGTATGTAGGGGTTGTCCCCGTACCGCTCGTCCACCGCCTTGGCCAGCCGCTGCTCATCAAAGGGAGCAGGTTCCGTTCCTTTGCGCTCCGCCCCGTCGTGATGGGCCCGCTCGACCAGTTCCTTGATTCCCTTGCCCCGGCTGGCGGCGATGGGCACCACCGGCAGGCCGAGCCGGTGCTCCAGCCGCTGCACGTCGATTTCCAGCCCGCGGCTTTTGAGCATGTCCATCATGTTGAGCGCCACCACCAGCGGGCGGCCCAGCTCCGCCAGCTGCAGGGTGAGGTACAGGTTGCGCTCCAGATTGGTGGCGTCGACCACATCCAGGATCACGTCCGGCGCCGCCTCCATGACAAAATTCCGGGTGACCATCTCCTCGGCCGAATAGGGGGAGAGGGAATAAATCCCCGGCAGGTCTACCACCGTCACATCCTGCCCGTGGGTTTTCAGCTTCCCCTCCTTCTTCTCCACCGTCACGCCGGGCCAGTTGCCCACGTATTGGTTGGAGCCGGTCAATTCATTAAACAGCGTGGTCTTCCCGCAGTTGGGATTCCCCGCCAATGCATAGGTCTGCCCCACAGCCATCCTTCCTTCCCCGTGCTGCCTCTTCCTGCCGGCGCCTGCCTATGGCGGCCCCGGCTTTTCCCCGCTTTGCCCGTCTGGGCCCGCGGGCGCTTGTCTGCCCGCTTACCGGCCGTCCCTGTCCTCGGCGCGCCGGAACCAATGCCGCTTCCGCCCGGCGGAGGCAGACGCCTCCGCCGGCTCAGGCGGCTGCCCCGCCCCCTCCTCGCTGATGATGGTGATCTCCTTTGCCTCGGAGCGGCGGATGCTCAGCTCATAGCCCCGCACGTTGATCTCAAGCGGGTCGCCCATCGGCGCCGCCTTGCGCATGATAATGACCGCGCCCGGCGTAATCCCCATATCGATGATCCGCCGGCGCAGCGCCCCGGAACAGCCCAGCCCTTCCACGACCGCCTGTTCGCCGATTTTCATGTCGTTGACCGTCCTGCTCATGGCCTGTCCCCTTTTCCGTCGTCAATTGCCCGGACCCCTCCCGCCGGCCTGGCGGGAGGGATCCTAGGGAAGGGCCGCATCTATCCCTCGCCGGCCGCGTTTCCCGCGGCTGCGGCCGGTTTGTTAGAAGCGTCTAACAGGGTGTCAGACGTTTCTAACAAACCGAAAGCTGCGCCCGCAAAGGGCGGCCCTGCCCTGGCCTCCTGCCCTGCGGCGTTCTCTTGGGCTGCCCCATGCCCTACCGGCCATTGTATCACCTGCCCATGGCCCTGTCAATGCGCCGCCGGGCGCCGCCTTGCTTTTCTCCGGTGCTCCCCCCCGCCGGCCTCAGCCGCCCATCAGCAGCCGCACGGCCAGGGCGGAGAGGACGATCCCGCACAGGTCACCGCTTGCCGCGGCGGCGAGGGTGTGGCGGGTGCGCTTGACGCCCACAGCGCCGTAATACACCGCGATGGTGTAAAAGGTGGTTTCGGTCGACGACTGCAGCACGCTCGCCACCCGGCCGATCAGGGTATCCGCGCCGTAGGTGGCATATACGTTTTCAAGCATGGCCAGGGACCCGCTGCCCGACACCGGGCGCAGCAGCGCCAGCGGCACCACCTCCGGCGGGAAGCCCAGCTTCTGCGCCAGGGGGGCCGCGGCGGCGGTCAGCAGCTCCAGAGCCCCGGAGGCGCGCAGCATCGCCACCGCCGTCAGCAGGGCGACCAGGGAGGGCAGGATCCTGACGCAGGTGCGCAGCCCGTCCGCCGCCCCGGCGGTGAATTCGTCAAACACCGGGACCCTTTTGATTACGCCGGCCGCCAGGATCGCCGCCACAAAGGCCGGGACCGCCCACTGGGCGATCAGCTTCGGAATGTCCAGAACGCCTTCCCCCTCTCTCAGGCTGCCCGGCCGCCGGAGCGCCCGGACGCCCTCTTCCGGCGGGAGCGGCCCCTCTCGGCCGGGCGGCGCGGCAGGGCGGAGGCGCTGCCCAGGATTTTCGCCGTCGTCACCGCCACCGCCGCGCAGGCCAGGGAGGTCAGCCATACGGCGGGCAGGATGTCAAACGGCGACGCCGCGCCGTACCGCAGCCGCAGGGTCGCCACCGTGGTTGGAAGCAGCTGGATTGACGCCGTATTCAGCACCACGAACACCACCATGTGGTTGGAGGCCGTCCCAGGCCTGGGATTTTCCTTTTCCAGCTCGGCCATCGCCTTCAGGCCGAAGGGGGTGGCTGCGTTGCCGAGCCCCAGCAGGTTGGCCGCCATGTTCATCAGGATGGCCCGGCAGGCAGGCCCGGAGGGATCGAGCCCCGGGAAAAGCAGGCGCATTACCGGAGCCATCCCCCGGGCGAACAGGGCGGTCAGCCCGCCTTTTTCCGCAACCCGCATCAGGCCTCCCCAAAGGCACATCGCCCCGCCCAGGGTCAGCGCGAGCTCGATCGCCTCGCCGCCCCCGGCCAGCAGGGCGTTGGTCACCTGATCCAGCCGCCCGGTCGCCGCCCCGGCCAGCAGGGAAGCCAGGAGGATCCCCGCCCAGAGCCCATTCAGCATCGCCGCCCGCCTTCTTTCTTAAATTCCACACATTCCTGTGATTCCCCGTCGATTTCCCCATCCATCCTTATGAAAAAATCGACGGCAATATGCAGAAAAATTGCATTCCATGCGTTGACAAATTGGGAATTAAATGGTAACATTTCTATCGGATAGTTGGTTATTCGACAGCCCGTGTCAAAAGCGGGCGGAAACGGAGGAATGAGCATGAAATACACAGGGATTGTGCGTCGAATTGACGACCTGGGACGGATCGTCCTTCCGGTGGAGCTGCGGCGCACTCTGGAACTGGAAACGGGCGATTCGCTGGAAATTTTCGTGGAGGATAACACCATCATCCTGAAGAAGTACCAGCCCGCCTGCATCTTCTGCGGGAATGTCCGCGACATCACGGTGTACAAGGACCGCAACATATGCAGCAGCTGCGCCAAGGATATCGCCAGCAAGCTGTAAAAGGCTCCGCCTGCGCAGATAAAACGTGCCCCCGCCCGAATTTCCGGACGGGGGCTTCTGCTTGCCCGCATAAGCGCCCCCGGCAGAACCGGGGCGCAGAGGACGCTGGAGCGGAGGGGCCTTCCTTTGGAAAGCATACAGGACCGCAGCCAGCAATTGCCCGCGCAGGCGGCAGGTATAGGGCGGGTAACACGATGGTATTGTTCCCTTGAGGGACTAATCCGGCGCCAAGCGGGGAAAGCGGCCGGGCGGCGCGGAGGCGCCCCCCTTACCGGCCGCGGCTCACAGCAGGTCCTGCCGGTAGTGGGCGCGCTCGCCCCCGATGAACCTGGGGCGGGTGCGGGCGCACACCAGCGGCGCCCGGCCGATCTGCGTGACCGACAGCCGCAGGGGGACGGCGACCCGCCGCAGGTGCATCCCGATCAGGGTGTGGCCGATGTCCATCCCGGCATGGGCGCGCACCTCCTCGACCGCGACGGGGTCGGCAAAGGCCTCGTAGGCCGCCGTGGCAAAGGAGCCACCCGCTTTGGGCTGGGGGACGACGTTGACGATCTCCAGCCCGTACCGCTCCGCCGCCTCCCGCTCCACGATCAGGGCGCGGTTGAGATGCTCGCAGCACTGGGCGGCCAGGAAGACGCCGCGCTGCCGCAGCGGCGGGTACAGCCCTTCCAGCAGGGCGGCCGCCGCCTCCCGGCTGGAGCCGGTGCCGATCGCCTGCCCGACCATCTCGCTGGAAGAGCAGCCCACCACCAGGAGCTGCCCCTCCCGCAGTCCGGCCGCATCCAGCAATTCGCACACGGCGGCGCGCGCCTGCGCCGTGATTTCCTCATACATTCGGCATCGCCCTTTCTTTATAAGCCCGTGTATCCCGCGGCGGCCGCCCTTTCAGCCGGGAGCGGATGCGCCCAGACAGGCGGCGGCCCCTTTGCTCCGGCGGCGCCGGCGCGGGATATCGTCCTTTGGGATAGGGGATAGGGAGAGGCGCCGGGCCGCGGCGTCCCCCCGTTTCCCTACTGCCCCCAGTATACTCCCGCCGCGCAAAAAGTCAATGCGCGGCCCCCTTGCGTCCGGCTTCCGGATGCCGTATAATGGATAAAACGCGCAGGAAAGGGGCTGGAGACATGGGGCATTCGTATCCTCCCTCCCGGCGGATGACGCCGGGCTGGGCGCCGCAGTTTTCCTCGGCGCAGAAGGTGGAGGTGGACATCCATCACATGACCTGCGAGCAGGCCAAGGCCCATCTGGAACGGGTGCTGAGCCGGCTGGACGGCAGCGTGCGGGAGGTGACCGTCATCCACGGGTACACCGGCGGCACCGTATTGCAGGAGATGGTGCGCAACCGCTTAAAGCATCCCCGCATCCGCTCCAAGGTGGTGGGGCTGAACCAAGGGGTCACGCTGCTGATCCTGCGGTAGACGCGGAAGGGCGGCGCGGCCCCGGAATCCGATGAAAGCCGCAGCGGCCGGCGGGAAAAGCGGCCGAAACGGCCGCCAATGGCAGAAAGGGGCAGGAACGATGCCAAATCACTCCCACGCGCACCCGGGCCGGGACGCCCTCCCGGCGAAGGAAGGGGATTCCCTCTCCCCGGAGGACCGGGCCCTGCTGGCGACGATCGCCGGCGTAAAGCGGTACCCTCTCGTCCGTCTGGAGCTGCGGAGCAGCCGGGAGCGGGAGCTGCGCTCCACCGCGCTTAACCATGTGCGGCTGGAAAACCCGGATGAGCCGATGGCGGCCATCAAGGCGCGGGGGCAGGCCCTCGCCCGGCTGGAGCAGGCCGGGCTGATCAAAATCGATTACCGCCCGGCGGTGACGGTGGCAGCGGATTACGCCGTGTACCGGCAGTCCGCCGTGTACCGGGAGCTCTGCGCCCTGGTGGAAGAGGGCAAGGGCCGGCCGGGCTTCCTGTTCGACACCCCGCATATCCGGCGGGGCAGGGCGGTACTCACGCCCAAGGGCCGCCGGATACTGGGGATCATCGGCGGATAACCCGGCGCGCCGCTCCCAAGCGGCGGATTGCAGAAAGGATGGAGAATGATGTCATACAAAAAAGAGTTTATCCAGTTTATGGTCCGTTCCGGGGTGCTGACCTTCGGCGATTTCGTCACCAAGAGCGGACGCCAAACCCCCTATTTCATCAACACCGGGAATTACCGCACCGGCGCGCAGGCCGCCAAGCTGGGCGAATACTACGCCGCCTGCGTGCAGGAGCATTTCCCCCAGCCGGTGGACGCGCTGTTCGGCCCGGCGTACAAGGGCATCCCCCTGTCGGTGGCCTGCGCGATTGCGCTGTACAACCAATACGGGCGGGACGTCAACTACTGCTTTAACCGCAAGGAGGCCAAGGACCACGGCGAGGGGGGCGTGCTGGTCGGCTACCCGCTTCAGGACGGCGACCGGGTCGTCATCGTGGAGGACGTGATCACCGCCGGCACCGCGATGCGGGAATGCCTCCCCATCCTGAAAGGCATCGCGGATGTGGAGATCGCCGGGCTGGTGGTATCGGTCGACCGGATGGAGCGGGGCAAGGGCGAGCTCTCCGCCATCCAGGAGATCCAACGGGATTATGGGATCGCCACCTACCCCATCGTCACGGTGCGGGAAATTATCGACACCCTGCACAACGTCCCGGTCGACGGCAAGGTGGTCCTGGACGACGCGGTGCGGGAAAAGATGGAAGCGTACTTAAAGGAGTACGGCGTCCGCGGGTAAAGGATAACGGAGAGGAAAAAGCGTACGAGAAGGGGGCGAAGGGCCCTTCCTCCCCGTACCGTGCGGAAAAAGGGGGGCATTTTCATGAAAAACCAAGTACACCGCGAGCCGGATTTTGAAAACATCCGCAAGGTTCTCCGGTGCCAGGTGCCGGACCGGCCCACGCTGTTTGAGTACTTTATGAACGGAGACGTCTACCTGGAGGCCGCCGGCATGTGGCCGGACGATCCGGACCCGGTGGTGCAGCTGGAATACATGGCCAGGGCCTATGCCGCCTGCGGATATGACTATGTAAACACCTACGGCTGCGATTTTTCCTTCCCCACCGGGGAAACTCCGTACAAAAACACGATTTCCCTGAATGCCCATGCCCTGATCCAGAGCTGGGAGGATTTTGAAAGCTATCCCTGGCCGGATCCCAAGCACGGGGATTACTCCCGGCTGGAAAAAATCGCGCCCCTGCTCCCCGGCAAAATGAAGCTGATGACCTCCGGCCCCGGGGGGCTGCTGGAAAATGTGATCAGCATTGTGGGGTACGACAACCTGTGCCTGATGACGTACGACGATCCCGAGCTGGTAAAGGCCATTTTTGACCGGGTAGGCGGGATTTTGGCGGACTACTATGAGGAGTGCGCCAAATACGATACGGTGGGCCTGCTGATGATCAACGACGACTGGGGCTTCAACACCCAAACCATGCTGTCCGTGGCGGATATGCGCAAGTATGTGTTCCCTTGGCACAAAAAGATGGTGGAGGCCGCCCACAAAAACGGGAAGCTGGCGGTTCTGCATTCCTGCGGCTATATGGTGGATATTATGGAGGACGTCATTGAGGATATGAAGTACGACGGACGCCACTCCTACGAGGACAATATCGTCCCGGTAGAGGAGGCCTACCGCCGCTGGGGAGGACGGATCGCCATCCTTGGGGGGATTGACGTGGACTTTTTGGCCCGCCGCTCCGAGGAAGAGATCCGGGAACGGGCCAAAAACCTGCTGGCCATGTCCGCGGAAAAGGGCGGCTATGCCTTGGGCTCCGGAAACAGCATCCCGGACTATGTGCCTGCCGCCAAATATTTTGCCATGACCTCTGCCGTTGTAGACGCCTGACGGCTTTGGAAAGGGCGATACGGCCTCAAGCCCCCGCCCCATCGTTACGGTGCGGGAAAAGCTGGAAACGTGCCGGAAGGAGTATGGCGTTCATGGGAAATAAGAAAAGCAAAAAGAGTACACGCCATGGAAAGCGGCGGCTTGCCGTGGAGGCCGTCGTACTGCCGGCGCTGATAGCCATGCTGTGCAGCAGCTGTGCGGCAGTCGTCCCGGAGGAAAGCGGGGCCGGCGGGACAACGACGGCCTCCGGCATCCAAACCACCGTTTCGGGCACGACGGAAGCCGGAGGCCCGGCAGCCGAAACCACAGACGGCGGGACTGCGGCGACAGACACCCAAACGCCGCCGCACACGCAGGCCCAGGGGACCAACGCGCCTACGCAGAGCGAGAGCGCCGTCCCGGCGGCCTGGCAGGACGGCGGGATCTTCTCTGCGCATTACAGCAAAGCGTACGCCAGGCTCCAGACCATGAGCGAGGAGGAAAAGGCCGGGCAGGTGCTGCTGGCGCGCTGCCCAAGCACCGGCGCGGCCGAAGCGGCGGCGCAATTCCATTTGGGCGGCTATGTGCTGTTTGGGCGGGATTTCCAGGGCAAGACCGCCGACGAGGTACGGAAAACCCTGGCATCCTACCAGGCGGCGGCCGACATCCCGCTGATGCTCGCCACGGATGAAGAGGGCGGCACCGTGGTGCGGGTGAGCGGAAACGCGGGGATTCGCGCGGAAAAATTCCGCGCGCCGCAGGAGATTTACGCGGCCGGCGGCCTGGATGCCATCCGCGCCGATGCAGCCGAAAAGGCGGCGCTGCTGGTTTCGCTGGGCGTGAACGTCAACCTCGCGCCGGTCTGCGATGTGACGTCGGACAAAAGCGCGTATATTTACCCCCGCACCTTGGGCAGAGGAGCGGAGGAAACCGGCGCGTACGTCGCGGCGGTCATCAAAGCCTTTCACGCGGGCAATCTGTCTGGGACGCTGAAGCACTTCCCCGGCTATGGCGGGAACGCGGATACCCATACCGGGGTGGCGGTGGACTCCCGTCCCCTTTCCGCCTTTGAAAGCGGGGATTTTCTCCCCTTTGAGGAGGGGATCCGCGCCGGGGCGGACTGCGTGCTGGTTTCCCATACCATCATGGAATGCCTGGACGCCGAGCATCCCGCCTCCCTGTCGCCCGCCGTGCATCAAAAGCTGCGGGAGCTGGGCTTTACCGGGCTGGTAATGACCGACGACCTGGCGATGGATGCGATCAAAAAATACGCGGAGGGACGCGACCCCGCCGTGCAGGCCCTCCTGGCGGGGAACGACCTGCTTCTTCTGGACGATTACGCCG
This sequence comes from Candidatus Avimonas faecium, assembly GCA_904419005.1. GTDB lineage: Bacteria > Bacillota > Clostridia > Oscillospirales > Acutalibacteraceae > Avimonas > Avimonas faecium. The sequence continues at coordinate 88,347 of CAJFQI010000001.1, forward strand.
CAGGATACGCCGAAATTTTATCCGCCCTGCGAGCGGGCGTGATCCCGCAGGAGACGCTGGATCACGCCGTGTTCCGGGTGCTTTCCTGGAAATACGCGCGGGGGCTGCTGAAATAGGCATCATAAGGGAAAGGGGATGGCGAACGCCATCCCCTTTCCCTTATGATGCCCAAGCCCGGCCCCTCTCTCCGGACGTTTGGGCGCCGCTTTATTCCACAGTCACGCTCTTGGCCAGGTTGCGCGGCTTGTCAATGTCGCACTTGCGGGCCAGGGCGATATAATACCCCAGCAGCTGCATAGGGACGACCTCCAGCGAGGGCATCAGCAGGTCGTTGGTTTTCGGGATGTAGAGCACATGGTCCGCCTCCGGCAGCACGTCGCGGTTGTCGTCGGTGGTCAGCACCAGCACCTCCGCGCCGCGGGCCTTGACCTCCTTGATGTTGGACATGGTTTTTTCAATCAGCTTCTCGCAGCAGGCCAGGGCGACCACAAAGGTCCCCTCCTCAATCAGGGAGATGGTGCCGTGCTTAAGCTCCCCGGCGGCATAGGCCTCCGAATGGATGTAGCTGATCTCCTTGAGCTTGAGGGAGGCCTCAAGCGCCACCGCGTAATCGAGGTTGCGCCCGATGAAGTAGGCGTGTTCGAGATAGGCGTACCGCTGGGCGAGCTGCTGGATCTCCCCGGCCTGGCGCAGGATGCCGGACACCATATCCGGCAGGCGGATCAGGGCGCTGAGCAGCCGCCGCAGGTCGCGGCCGTCAATTTTCCCCAGCTTGTTGGCGATGTAGAACGCGATCAGGTACAGCATGGTCAGCTGGGTGGAGTAGGCCTTGGTGGTGGCGACCGAAATCTCCGGCCCGGCCCAGGTGTACAGCACGTCGTCGCTCTCGCTGGCGATGGTGCTCCCCACCACGTTAACGATCGAGAGCACCCGCGCGCCCCGGCGCTTGGCCTCCCGCAGGGCGGCCAGGGTGTCCGCCGTCTCGCCCGACTGGCTGAGGATGATGACCAGCGACTTTTCGTCCACAATCGGGTCGCGGTACCGGAATTCGGAGGCCAGGTCCACCTCCACCGGCAGGCGGGCCAGCTTTTCAATCACATATTTCCCGACCACGCCCGCATGATAGGCCGAGCCGCAGGCCACAATAAACAGGCGGTTGATCTTGCGCAGCTGGGCCGCGGTCAGATGGATGCCGTCAAGCACAATGCCGCCGTCCGCGTCAATCCGGGGGGAGATGGTGGCCGCCAGCGCCTGGGGCTGCTCCATAATCTCCTTAATCATGAAATGGGCGTAGCCGCCCTTTTCCGCGCTGCTGACGTCCCAATCCACGGTGATGGGCTGCTTTTCCACCGGGTTCCCGGCCTGGTCAAAAATTTCCACCCGCTCCCGGGTCAGGCGGGCGATTTCGTGGTCCGCGAGCTGGATCACCCGCCGGGTATGGGCCAGGACGGCCGGGATATCCGACGCGATGAAATTCCCGATATCGGCCAGCCCCACGATCAGGGGGCTGGCATTGCGCACCGCAATGAATTCGTCCGGATGCTCCGAGCAGAGCACCCCCAGCGCGTAGGAGCCCTCCAGCTGCTGGATGGCGGCCCGCACGGCGGCCAGGAAATCGCCGGTATAATTCTGCTCAATCAGGTGGGCGATCACCTCGGTGTCGGTTTCGGACAGGAATTCCACCCCCTTGTCCTGGAGCTGCTTTTTGAGCGCGGCGTAGTTTTCAATGATCCCGTTATGCACTACCGCGAACCGCCCGCTCGCGCTCTTATGCGGATGGGAGTTCTCGTCGCTCGGCTTGCCGTGCGTCGCCCAGCGGGTATGGCCGATGCCGACCGTTGATTGGATATCCTGACCGCCGTTCAGGCGCTCGCTCAGCACGCTCAGCCTTCCTTTGGATTTATGGATGACGATATCCCCCTGGTCAATCAGGGCGATCCCCGCCGAGTCGTACCCGCGGTATTCCAGTTTAGCCAGCCCCTCAAGCAGCAGGGGGGCGGCCGGCTTGCTTCCGATAAAGCCTACGATTCCACACATGGTTTTGTTTTTGCTCCTTTCCTAGCGCCGCCCTCCCGCGCCTGCCGCCGATCCCACAAACGGAGGCAGGCGCAGAAAACGAGCCGGGGCCGAGGGCCGGGATTCCCGGGCGGGAAGGGGCAGCCGGCTCTGCGTCCTGCCGATCCCGTTCCCGCCCCTTTGCGGCCCTCTCTGCCGCCGGCTCGTCAGCGGCCTTCTACTTACCTTTCTGTATTCTACCGCAGGGCCGGCGAATAATCAAGGAAAATTTCGTCGAAAAAGCCACAAAACATGTCCGAAAATACAAATCCGCCCCGGATGTGTCCTCTGGGAGGCTGTAAAGGACGGGCGGCGCGGGACGCGGGAAGGGCCAAGCGGCCTGGCCGGGCTCCCTCCGGGCGGGACCAAGCCGGCGGCTGGGAACAGGAAGCCGCGCCCTGCCCCGCGGTATCAATCCCCCGGCCGCCGGGCATACTACGGAAGAAACCATCCCGCCGCTTTAAAACAGAGCGACGGATATCCATCTAAGGGGGGACGCCTATGCGGCCGGCGCAGCGGGCGCGCAGATGTTTACAGGGGAATTGGCTGAACGCCGCCGCGGCCGAATGCACGCGGCTGGGGGCCGGGCTGCTGGTGCTGCTGGGCCAGCTGGCGGCCTTAGCGCTCCTAGGGCTGGGGGCGGAGCAGGTGATTGCCGCCGGCGCGCTGTGGTCCGGCGGCTGGCTGTACGGCGTGGTGCTGCTGGCAATGCTCCTGCTGGATTGGCTGCTGGTCTCCCCCCTCCTGGCAGGGCGGGCGCTGTATTACCGGCGGCTGGCTGCCTCCGCCGCGTCTGCCCCTTCCCTGCGGGCGGAGCGGGAACGGGACGCGCTGGGAAGGACGCAGGAGATCCGCCGGGAGCTCCCTGCGACGGGAACGGCCCGACGGAGGCCCGGGCCGTCCGGCGGGCAAGGCAGAGGGGAAGGGCCGCCCTATTCCCTCCTCTTTTCCTTTTACCGGCGGGGCTACCTCCGCACACTGCGGTGGCGGCTGGGGCTGTTCCTGCGCCGCCTGGGCTGGGGTGCGCTCTGCTATGCGCCGTCGGCGCTGCTGGCGGGCTACGGGGAGCTGATCCGCCGGGGCGGGAGCCGCACGCCGCTGGCGGATTTGACCCTGATGCTGTGTACGGTCTTGGGGCTGGCCGCGCTGCTGGGCGGGTTCGTCGTGCTGGAGCTGCTGATGCTGCGCTACCTCCCTGCCCAGTACCTGCTGGACAGCCCGGAGCAGCGGGGCCTCTTCCGCCGGGCCCGCCGCATTATGCGGGGCAGGCTGGGGGAAACGGCCGGGCTGTACCTCGGCTTTGCCGGCTGGTTTGCCGCCTGTCTGGCCGTGCTGCCCTATTTTTACGCCGCGCCCTTATTCCACACGGTGCAGGCGCAGGCGGTGCGGCGCTTTGCGTGCTATGCCGGGCCGGAGGAAAGCCGCGAACCGCGCAGCCGCCGGAGGGCAAAGGCCGCGCGGTCAAAACGCCGCCGGGCTCCCGCCCCGCAGCCTGCCGGCGCACGCAAATAGCGGCGGCCCTGCCTGTGACCGGCAGGGCCGCCGCTAAGTAAGAAGGGAAAAAGCCGCCCGCGTCGGGGCGGCAGAAACGGCGAGCGCAGCGCCCTCCCCGGATAGGCGGAAGGCGACAAGGCAGGGGCGCAGACGGGAAAACGGGAACAGCCCTCCGCGGCGCGCCGGCGTTTGCCATGCGGACCACGCCGCCGGCGGAGGAAGCACCAGCGCTGCCGCATCCTCACCGCTGCCCTATGGCTGTGCCTGCCGCTGCGTCAGGAACGGCGCAGCGGCAGGATACCACACCGTCAAGAATGCCGCACCGTCAAGAATGCCGCACCGTCAAGAATGCCGGTGGATATTGGCCTTGTCAAGGCCCTTGCTCTCCACGTTCTGGGTCACGTTGTCCGCGCCGTCCAGGCGGGTGTCAAAGACCTTCTTCGACTTCTGGATTTCGGCCAGGGTGGCGGGGCCGCCCATACAGCCGCCCACGCAGAACATCCCTTCCAGGAAATCGACCGGCAGCTTGCCGGCTTTGAGCAGCATCAGCGCCTTGCGGCACTCGTCCGCGCCGTTGCACTTCTGCGTCCGGACGCCGGCGTCTTCCCCGCGCTCCCGCAGCACCGCGGAGACCGCGCCGGTCACGCCGCCCGATACCGCAAAGCCCTTGCCGTAGCGGGTGGCTTCCTCGGGGACCGGGGACGCTTCTTCCACCTCAATGCCTTTGGCGCAGAGCATGGCGTACAGCTCCTCAAAGGTAAGGGCGTAATCGATCTCGTCGACATAGCTGCCCATGACCTCGTTTTTCTTAGCGATGCAGGGGCCGATGAACACCGCCACCACGTCGGGGCGGATGCTGCGGATGTACCGCTCCACCGCGACCATGGGGGAGACGGTGGTCGACACGTATTTTTCCAGCGCCGGGAAATGCTTATGCACCAGGTTGACGAAGGCCGGGCAGCAGGAGGAGGTCAGCGGCTCCCCGGCGGCCCGATGCTCGGAAAGCTCCGCCGCCTCGTTGTACGCGACCATGTCTGCGCCCAGAGCGACCTCGTACACGTCGTCAAAGCCGAGCCGGCGGATCGCCTGCTTGATCTGGGGCAGGGTGGCCGCGCCGAACTGGCCCTCAATTGACGGGGCGATCATGGCGACGACCTCCTTGCCGCCGTCCCGCAGGGCGTCAATCACGCTGACCATCATCGACACGTCGGAGATGGCGCCAAACGGGCAGCCCACCACGCAGGCGCCGCAGTTGACGCACTTCTTGGGGTCGATGGTCGCGATGTCGTTTTCGTCCATGTTGATGGCCTTGACCGGGCAGCTCTTGATGCAGGGGCGCTCGATCTCAACGATCGCGTTGTAGGGGCAGGCCGCAACGCATTTACCGCATTTGCGGCATTTGGCCTGATCAATCACCGCGCCCTGGGGCGTGCTGGTGATGGCGCCGAAGGGGCAGGCCTTGACGCATTTTTTGGCAAGGCAGCTCTGGCAGTTCTGGGTGACGGTGATCTTGGTGATCGGGCAGCCCTCGCAGGCGCAGGGGATCACATGGACCACCTGCGCGCTGTCCATGTCGGTATACAGCACATCCTGGGGCAGCTTGCCCATAGCCATGCGCACCCGCTGGCGGACGATCTCCCGCTCCCGGTAGACGCAGCAGCGGAACTGCGGCTTGATGCCCTCAATCATCTCATAGGGGATTTTGTCGTAGGAATCATACAAATCGCCGTCAAAGGCGTGCCGGGCGGTCAGCCGCAGCACCTCGTGCTTGATTTGTACGATATCGGTGATGTTTTCCATAGCTGTCCATGCCTTTCCGGCCTCCGTCCGGCCAGCGGCGGAGGCCCTGTTGTAGTGCGGGCGGCAGCCCGCCTCTCCGTAGCGGGAGAAAACGGCTTGCCTGGCGGGAGGGGCGGGCCGTCCTGCGGCTTCCCTCCTATAGCGGGTTAATAATACCGGATGCGGACAATCTTGCCCGCCGCCTTCAGGGTGTCGGCCAGCTCCTCAAGCAGCCGGATCTTGATGCTCAGGTCGACCGGCAGGTTGGGGTTCTGGTGGGCGGGGTTGATCGCCTTGCCGATGAACATATACAAATGGGTGCAGCGCTCAATCAGGATGCGGGCGATCATCGCCGCCCCGTTGTCCGCGTCAAGCGCCTTGATGTTTTCGGGGTCGGCAGGGTTTTCCAGAGAATTTTTGACCAGGACGTTGACCTGGCGGATGGTCAGCACCCCTTCGGTCACCAGGTCGATCCCCTGGATATGCGCGATGGGGGGCAGGTCGCTGTCGTAATTGAGGTCGGTGGTCACCTCCCGCCCGAGCACCCGGGCGACGAGGTTGGCGCTGCTCCCGCCGCAGACGATCTTGAGCCCCTCCGGCTCCATAAAGTCGGTGACCACCCGCTCGTCGTCCTGCTTGAAGCGGGGCGGGCCGGAGAAGAGGCTGACCACCTGCTGCGGGATCACCCGTATAGTCGCGACGGTGGTGTCGTCCCCCGGCTGGCGCATATACAGGTCCTCGCACGCGCCGATCAGGGCGGAGGTCATCCGGGCGCTGGTGGTATCGGGCTTCCAGTTTTCCTCCAGGAAATCCCGCACGCTCTCCCAGTTCCAGCCTAGGTTGAGCACCGCGCCGATGCCGGCGTACATCACCCCGTCGCTCATCAAGGCGAGGACATCCCCCACCTCAACGTCAAACGCGGCTTCCTTGATGGTTTTGCCGCCGACCTCCCGCTCGGTGTACTCAATCGGGTAGGCCACCCCCTCGTGCACATGGATGCAGCCGGGGCAGTCGAACTCGGTGAGGTAGGCCTTGCCGTCGGTGGTCAGCTTGAGGATGGCAAAGGTCGAGTAGGCGACGTGCCGCACCTTGCACACCGGCAGGGTGTGGATGATGGTGTCGACCGTGTCCTCCAGCGTCGCGCCGGAGCGCATCATAGTGGCGATGATCTTGGAGGTCAGGGTCGAAAGGATATTGGCCTTGACCCCGCTGCCCAGCCCGTCGGACAGGACGACGATCACCCCGTCCTCAACGTTGACGACCTCCACCTTATCCCCGCAGAGCTCCTCGTTTTTCTTGTTCAGGCTTTTTGAGGTGACGTCGTAATACACGCTCATGACGGATCCCCTTCGTTCAGCATCTGCTTTTTGAGGTTGACCAGGGTCACCTTGGTTTCGGCGGTCGTTTCGCCCAGGAGGCTGGCGATCTCCTGCGCGACGGTCATCTGCTTATCAATGACCTTCTGCGCCATTTCCGCCGCCTCGAGCCGGGCGTGCTGGGCCGCTGCCTTCTGCTTCTCCTCGTCGGTGATGTCCTTGAAAAAGCCGATGACGATGTCCTGCTCCGGGACGTACATCAGGGTTTCCTCGACCACCGTCTCCTTGGACTCGAAGTGGGTCTTTTTATTGACGATGTTGCGGTGGGTGTCGAGCACCTCCTGGAAATCCTCCGGGTCCAAATATTCAAACAGGTCGGCCTTAAGCGCCTCCTGGCGGGAAATGCCGAACTTTTTCTGCGCCATCTGGTTGAATTCCACGATCCGCAGGTCGCGGTCGACCGCGATGATGTAGTTGGGGGTCACGCTCAGGGTGACGTTGCTCAGAGACTGGGAGAGGTCGATCATATACGGCAGGCACATATACAGCTCCGCCTTGCCGCGGTAGACGGCGATGGCCTTGTCCCGGCAGGTGTTATACCCGCAGGAGCCGCAGTTGAGCTCCTTGTCCGGGGTGGGCTTGCCGATCTCGGTCAGGATCTTGCGGATGGTCCGCTCGTCCGGCATATCCTCCCGGCGGGCCTCCGGCGCAAAGGCGAGGGACAGGTCGGTATCGGTCCGCTTGATGATCTCAAACTGCTCGGCGGCGTATTCCTCGACCGACAGCCGGGCGCGGTAGGCCGCCCGCCGCGCCTCCGGGATCAGGGGGCCGCCCACACAGCCGCCCTCGCAGGAGTTAAGCTCCACAAACAGCCGGCCGCAGCCGCCCGCCTCCAGCTCGTCAAGGAAGGCCATCACGTTTTCCAGGCCGCAGACGCTCAGGAAGCGGTAGCCGTTGTAGGCGCTGCTGCCGAAGCCCTTGTGGGAATGGAGCTTCACGTCCCGCACGATCCCCTCCGGCACCGGGTAGATCCGGGAGAAGGGGGTGGGCAGGACGGGAGGACATTCCTCCCCGTCCGACGGGTCCTCCGGCGCCGGTAAGCCCGCAGGCTCCAGCCCCCGCTCGGCCAGCAGCTCGTCAAGCTGCCGGAAGGTGATGACCCCGTCCGCGGATTCCGGGTGGTCGTCAATCTCCTTGATCTTGGACAGGCAGGGGCCGATGAACACCACCCGGGTGCCCGCCCCGTCCCGCGCCTTGATCATCCGCCCGTGGGCCAGCACAGGGGACACCACCGGCGCCATATACGGAACCAGCGAAGGATAATACTTGGTAATCAGGCTGTTGACCGTGGGGCAGCAGGTGGTCAGGACGCAGTCCATGGTCCCCTCGTCAAGGATCCGCTTATATTCCGCCGTGACCTCGTTGGCCCCGACGGCGGTTTCCTCCACCGCGTCAAAGCCGAGCCGGCGGAGCGCCTGGCGCAGCTTGGCCGGGCTCTCCCCTTTGGCGGCGTCGCCGTACAGCCCCGCGTAGGAGGGCGCCAGGCTCGCCACCACCCGGACGGCCGGGTCGGCCAGCCAGTCGAGGATGCGGGTGATGTCGTTGACCACGGTCTTGGCCTTCTGCGGACATACGTTGACGCAGTGGCCGCAGAGGATGCACTGGTCGGCGATCACCTCGACCCGGTCGTTGATATAGCTGATCGATTTCACGTCGCAGTGCTTGAGACATTTGTAGCAGTTTTTGCAGTTGGCTTCCTTAACCTGTATATAGCCCACGCCGTCCGCCTCCTTTTCTCACGCCGCGGTCACGCTTTGGCGACGGTGGTTTTGAAAAATTCCTCCACGGTTTCGGGCCGGACGCTGTAGATCTCGTCCGCGTACTTGACGCAGACGCCCGCGTCCGCGCAGTGGCCCATGCAGAACGAGCCCTTGAGCTCGACGCTGTCGTTAAGATGGTATTCCTCAATCAGTTCCTTTAATCGCTTGATGACCTCCCGGGAATTTTGCAGATGGCAGGAGCTGCCGACACACACCAACAAATCCATTGCTGAACACCTTCCATTCCTATAATGGCTGCGAATGCTTCCCAGGCCCTCCCGCTGCGGGCTAAAGCGGCCGCGGAAGCGCCGCCGTGCAGACACTGGCCTCCGCCGGCGAGCGGGGCCTGTCCCGGCGTCCGCCCGCCGCTTGAGGGCGCGGCTACAGTCATAGTCAGTATACCGCTTCGTTATTTTTGTGTCAATGTATAATTCCTCCGGAATTTCCAATTCCCGCTTTGTTTGGCACTCTCCCGGGCCCGCTTTGCCCTTCTGCCGCCCTCCCGTTCCCCTTTACGCCTCTTTCTCCGCCGCCATCCTCCGTCTCCTGCCGTCCCTTTCCTGCCTCCCGCTCCACCCCTTCTGCCGGCGTCTGGACTATATAATAAGGAGATTAAGCGATCCTTAAGGTTTCGTTTGCCCCGTTTTCAACATCCTGTGGTAGGATATCCTTCAGAAAGCAGGCAAAAGCCGGGAATTGCCGGTGCAATCCCGCGCAAAATATGCTATGCTGGAGACAACGCCGATCGGGCGCGCCCCGCTCCGTCGGGGACAGCCTTGCAAGAAAGGGAGAAACGCCATGGCACAGACCATCCTGGTATGCGACGACGACAAGGAGATCGCCGCCGCCATTGATATCTACCTGACCGCGGAGGGCTACCGCGTCATCCAGGCCTACGACGGCTTCCAGGCGCTGGACGCCATCCAGAAAAACGAGGACATCCAGCTCATCCTGATGGACATCATGATGCCCCGGCTGGACGGGGTGCGCGCCACGATGAAGATCCGGGAGACGCGCAACATCCCGATCATCATGCTTTCCGCCAAAAGCGAGGACAACGACAAGATCCTGGGGCTGAACATCGGGGCGGACGATTACATCACCAAGCCCTTCAACCCGATGGAGCTGATCGCCCGGGTGCGCTCCCAGCTCCGCCGGTACACCAGCTTCGGCGGTACGCCGGAGGCGGAGGCCGCCAAGAACCCGGCGGTCATGGTCAACGGCGGGCTGGAGCTGGACGACGGCGCCAAGCGGGTGACGGTCGACGGGCAGGAGGTTTCCCTCACCCCGGTCGAATACAAAATCGTCAAATTCTTTATGGAAAACCGGGGGCTGGTGTTTTCCAGCGCCCAGATTTACGAAAGCGTGTGGAACGAGCCCTCCTACGGGGCGGACAACATCGTCGCCGTCCACATCCGCCACATCCGGGAAAAGATTGAGATCAACCCCAAGGAGCCCCGGTACATCAAGGTGATCTGGGGGCACGGGTACAAGATGGAGAAGCTGGGGTGAACGCCATGAATCCGCACCGCTGCGCAAAGGGGGAGTCCGCATGAGCCTGAAAAACAACCTGTTTGCCAAAGTGTTCGCCTTCGGGCTGTTCATCCTTTTCGCCGTCGGCGGGGTGCTGACCTGTACGCTGGCCTGGTACCTCTATGTCGAGCGGGAGGCCTATGCCGAGCAGTACACCGACACCGCCCCGTACTACCAAAGCATTTACAGCGACGTGGCGCAGATCCAAGCGTACGGCCGCCTGCTTGCCAAGGCCGGGGCGGGGACGCTGACCTCCGAAGAGGAGGGGCAGGCGGAATACCTGCACAGCTACCTCTTCCCCCCTGCCGGCTCCAACATCGCCTGGGCGCTGGTCGATACCGAGGGCAACGCCCTGCTGACCAACACCTCCGGCAGCGACCCGGTGGCCGCGGTCAAGGAGCAGACCGGCAGCGATTTTGAGCAGATCCAGGCGGATACCCACTACGTCCTGATCGGGATGAAAACCAGCCTCACGGTCAACGACCGGTACAGCGAGGGGGCCGCCGCGTTTGCAGAGGCCCGGAAATGGGGGCGGCTGGTCCTGTTCGGCGCGGGCTCCTGCATCCTGCTGTCGGTCGCGCTTTTCGCCTTCCTGGTTGCCGCGGCCGGCCACCGGAGGGATCAGGAGGGGATCGTCCTCAACCCGTTTGACCGGATCTGGACGGAAGCCGTCCTGCTGGGCATCGTGCTGCTCGTCGCCGGGGGGTTCAGCACACTCGGCGGCCACCTGTATACCTATGAAATCGCGCTGATCGCCCTGCTCTGCCTGGTAGGCGCGCTGATCCTCTTTTTCTCCCTGGTCCGCCGGGCCAAGGCGCGGATGCTGTTCAAGACCTCGCTCCTCTGCCTGCTGGTCCGCCTGTTCCGGGTGATCTTCCGGCATCTGAAGCTCACGGCCCGCATCCTGGGCTTCCTGATCGCCTATGCGCTGCTGCAGTTCCTGCTGATCCTTGGGATGACGGCGGGCAACCCCGTTGCTGTGTTTTTCTTCATCACGACAAACGTCGCGCTGTTTATCCTGGTTTGCCTGGGCTTCATCCAGTATCACCAGGTCTGCCGGGCGACCGAGCGCATGGCGGCCGGCGAGCTGGGGAACCTGATTGACGAAAACACGGTGCCCTTCTTCCACCAAATCGCCCACAACCTCAACAGCACCGGCCAGGCCATGACCCTGGCGGTGGAAAAGGCCACCCAGAGCGAGCGGATGAAAACCGAGCTGATTACCAACGTCTCCCACGATATCAAAACGCCGCTGACGTCAATCATCAGCTATGTGGGGCTGCTTCACACCACCGATATCAAGGATCCCAAGGCGCTCGAGTACATCGACATCCTTGACCGCAAATCCCGTCGCCTGGGGCAGCTGATGGCCGACCTGGTCGATGCATCCAAGGTCACGAGCGGCAACATCGCGGTCAATATGGAGGTCATCAACCTCGGCGAGCTGGTCAAGCAGGCCGGCGGGGAATTCGAATCCCGGCTGGAGGAACGCGGGATCCAGCTGGTCAGCACCCTGCCGGACGCGCCGGTCTTCGTCTATGCGGACGGGCGGCATATGTGGCGGGTGCTCGACAACCTATTCAGCAATACGGCGAAATACGCGCTGGACGGCACGCGGGTCTACGTTGACCTGACCGTAATCGGCCGAGATGTGCTCCTCTCGGTCAAAAACATCTCCCGCGACGCGCTCAACATCCCGTCGGAGGAGCTGATGGAGCGCTTTGTGCGGGGGGACGCCTCCCGCAACACCGAGGGCAGCGGCCTGGGGCTTTCGATCGCCCGCAGCCTGATGGAGCTGCAGCACGGGACGATGAACATCCTGATTGACGGCGACCTGTTCAAGGTGGTGCTCGGGCTGCGGCTGGTTGACCCGCCCGCGCCGCCCGTACCGCCCGAAGGGGCGCCGGACGTCTCCGGCCAGGAGCCATCCCCCGGCACGGCGGAGGGGGACGGACCGGCAGGCGGGCCGGTAAGCGGACCCGCCGGCGAGCCGGAGCCATCCAAGCCCGCCCCCCAAAACGGCGGCCCGCTCCGCCGCAGGCTGCGGAAAAAGCCGCGCTCCTAGCGGAGGGCGCTCCTGCGGAGGGCAAGACGCGCCTTGACGTGTGCGGTATGCCCGCCCGGCACGCGGGCCGGGCGGGCTGGGGCTGGTTGGCTTTTTCGCCCTTGCCGGCCCGCGGGGGATTACGCCATGCGGCCGTGTGTGCCGCCTGCTACTAGGCGTGGGCCTTGCAGGTGAGCTCCTCCGCACGCAGGCGCAGCACCGTTACGGAGCCGAGCGCCGCTTCCTCCCAGTGCCAGCCGGTCCGGCCGGTATACTGCCGCAGGATGCATTCGAGCGCCTCCCGCTTCTCCCGCTCATCCGTCACAAAAGCGACGGTGCCGACGCCGATCACGCTCTGGTAGCCGAAGGAATACCGGCAGGCGGTCGCCCCCTCCTTCAGCTGATGGCGGGTGTCCAGTTCAAACCCGACGCGGGGCTGGCGGCGCAGCAGCTCGAGCTTGCGCCCCTCTTTGGCGCAGTGGAAGTAAAAGGTCGGCACGCCGCCCTCCCGCCGGTAACCGAAATTCAGCGGGACGACATAGGGCGCCCCCTCCGCCGCAATACCCAGGCGGCAGCAGTCGCATCCCTCAAGGATCTGGTCAATGGCATCGGGGTTGGTGATCTCCCGGTCCTTTCGCCGCATATTTCGTTCCCCTTTCCTTTTCTCAATTTCCCGCCCTTTTCCGCCTCCTGCCGTCCTCTGGAGAAGGCCGAAAGCAGCAGGAGGATGGCCGCCTCTGTGCCCCTGGGAAAGCAAGCCAACGGCGGAACCGGGCTCCCGGTTCCCGCCGCCGGCGTCCTTCCCCCTCCTTGGCGAGGGGCGCCGCCGGGCAGCGGCGGGATAACCACGGATCGCCCGAAAAAAGCCCGCGGCAAAGCCGGGGCCTGAACAGGAGGCAGCTTTCCCCCGCGGCGGCAAACGATTTCCCTGATAGGCCGGAGGGCCGGCAGAATGGCCGGCCCTCCGGTGCTTTTTATTGATAAATCGCAATAGTGCCGTACGATTCGTTGATCCAGTAATCCTTGTAATCCCACATCGACAGGCCGGTGCCCGCGAGCTGCTCGTTGACCTTCTGGGTGAGCAGGTCATGGTTGTTGACAAACAGCCGGGCGCTGGCAAAGGTCGAAAAGGAAAAGCGCAGGTCGATCGCCGTGCTCCCCTTTTCAATCTCCCGGGCGATTACCGCGGCGATCTCGTCCCGACGGGCGGTATCCAAATCCAGCCCCAGACGGACGTAGTAATTCGCATCCACCGCCGTGCAGGTGTCCACCCCGAGATTGCCGGCGTCAATGGTGTGGGTCCGCAGGATCTCCTCCGTCGTGAGGTTGAAATAGGCGTGGCTGAGACGGTCGCCGCTGTCCCCCCAGGTGGGGTCAAGATGGTAGTTTTTCCCCTCAACCGTCACCAGGTTCCACATATGGGAGACCTGCTCCTCGTCGGTCCCGGACACCAGGGTGCATTCCATCCCGGCGCGGTGCAGGAGGAGCTGCATGGCGCGGGCATATCCCTCGCAGACGGCCCGCCCCTCAACCAGCGCGCCATAGGCGGTAAAGGCGGCAGGGTACGACGACGCCGGGTCGGCCTCCCCGGCCGCGCGGGTCTCATAGGTGCAGCGATCCGCCAGCCGGTCGTACAGGAGCAGCTCCGTCTGGAACTCCTGCTGCGGATCGCCCGCCGGGACGCCATCCATCAGGGAGGCGACGGCCTCCTCCAGCTGGACGGCGGCCTGGCTCCGTTCCTGCGCGTCCATGGTGAACACCAGGCAGAACACGTCGTAATAATCCATCCCGCCCATACGGTAGCCCTCGTAGCTGTAGGTGTTGCCGATATAGAAAAACTGGGGGTTGTCCCCGGTAACAGCGGTATAGAGCTGCTCCGCCTCCTCCCGGGTGTGGAGGGGTTCGGACAGCTCCACCCGCAGCCCCAGGTATTCCTGGGACGTCCCCTGCGCGCTGTCTGAGATCGTCACCTGCTCGTCCGTGCCGAAGCGGTCCCGCAGCGCGGCGTACACCTCCGCATAACCGGTTTGGAGGCGAGCGTCCAGCCGCTGGTAATTCCAGCCGCCGCTGTATTCCGACGCATACCGCGCCGGATCCTCCGCCGGGGCGCCCGTGGAGGACTCCTCCAGCCCGGGGAAGAAGAGGGAACAGCCGGAAAGCAGCAGGCAGCAGGCCGCCAAGAGCGCGGCCAATAACTTTTTCAACAGCGGTTCTCCTCCCCGGGCGCTATCCAGCGGCGTCCTTTTGACTCGTTATGGTGTTTCTTTTAATTTAAGGAATATAAAGCAAGGCGGCTTGACGCCGTTCCGCATTATCCAAACAGGTCTCGGAACTGGTCGGCGGCCTCCCCCTCGGCGTAAAAGCGCAGGGCGTCGCCGCTCCCCTGGTATTCCCCCTGCACCGTCAGCACCTGGCAGATTGTCCCGTCATTGCGGGAGGCAAGGTAGTCCAGCCCCGGCTTGGCCGCCGTGTAGTGGGAAACGAGGATGTCGGACTGCACCAGGTTGACTAGGGCGCTGAAGTCGGCGTCCGCCTGATCCGAGCGGGAGGCGCGCAGGTATTGGTTGATGAGCGCAGCCGTCACCTGCGCCTGCACATCGGCCTGCTGCCGGCGCCCGCCGTGCCAGTTCGGGTACCGCAGGACCGAAACCACCTGTGCGGAGCTCAGGGTTTTGAGCCCGCCCTTCAGCTGGATCGACAGGCCGTCGCCTTCGTAGTCGAGATCCTCGTTGAGCTGGAAGATCAGCCCCGACTCAAAGTGGTCGACCGCCTTTTCAATATTGTCGTAGGTAATCACCGCGTAATTGTCAAACGTCACGCCGCTGGATTCCTCAAGCGCCGTCTTGGTAACGGCGATCCCCTCCTGCGCGTACAGCTCATACAGGCGGATCTCGCTGGTCCCGTAATCGACCACCATATCCCGCGGAAAGGCCGCCGCGCCCATCCGGGTCCTGGCCGGGTCGGCGCGCACGGCGACAAAGCCGCGCGCCTGGCCGCCGTCGGTGGTGACGATCAGCAGGTTGCGGGCATCCTGCTGGGTAAAGGTGACCGCCTCGCCCGCCGAAAACCCGCTGGCCGCCGAGGATTCCCCGGCCAGCCGCTCCTCGTTGATCTTAACCACCGCCCACAGGCAGAGGCCGCCGAACACCACCAGGAAGATAACGAACGCCAGCAGGAAAACCAGCAGGTTGCTCGCGCGTCTTTTCTTTTTCTTCTTTTCCCAAAGCGCCATGCCCTTTCCTCCTGTACCGGCGTCAGAATCCCGCCCACCGGCGGGTTTTACAGCTTTACAAATTTAGTATACCAAAAGTTGCGCCCGGCTGCCAACAACAGTTCTGTAATTTTTGGCTACAGATCTGTAAAAACTTTGCCGGCGGCCCCGCCCCCCCGGCGGCAGGAGGCGGGGAAAGGGCCGAAAGGCCATGCATACCGGGGAAAAAGGCGGAAACAGCGGGGAACATCCGGCAAGCCCGGACCGCCTGGCCCGCGCCGGGGAAAGCGGGGCGCCTCCGCCGCGCCGTAGGCCGGAAAGGCCGGCTTGCCGCCGGAACGCCAAAGGGGCTTCCCGGCCGCGGGGCTCCCGGCCGCGCGCTGGGAAGCCGCCTGCGCAGGGACTGGCGCGACGGTCGAGCCGCCAAACCGCCCCTTTTCCTTGACACCGGGAGAGGGCGGGGCTACAATGAGGCCGACTTCAAACACAAGGAGGAACGCCCCATGGCAAACGACCAAGAAAAAGCCGCCCCTGCGGCGGAAATGAACCGGCAGTCCTTTGCATCCTTCATCGCGCGCAAGCGCCGGGACGCGGGCCTGACGCAGGAGGAGCTGGCCGGCCGGCTGTACGTCACCCACACCACCGTTTCCAAATGGGAACGGGGGATTTCCTATCCGGACATCTCGCTGGTTCCCGGCATCTGCCGCGAGCTCGGGATCTCGGAGCACGAATTTTTCACCGCCTGCGACGACCTGGCCGGCCGCCGCGCGCAGAGGGACGCCCGCCGCTGGCGCGGGATGACGCGGGCCGGGCAGACGGCCCTGTGCGTGTGCTACGGCCTGGCCGTCCTGATCTGCTTTATCTGCGACCTGGCGGTTTTCCGCCGGCTGGATTGGTTCTGGATTGTGCTGACCTCGCTGATGCTGGCCTTCAGCCTAACCACCCTGCCGGTGCTGGTCAAGCGCAGCCGGGCCGTCGTCTGCCTGGCCAGTGCCACCGTCAGCCTGCTGCTCCTGCTGCTTTCCTGCGGGCTTTATGCCGGGATGGCGGCGGTCGGCCGGGGGCTGGCCATCACCGCGGCCTGCCTGCTGCTGCCCTGGGGGCTGTACGCCCTCTGGCGGCTGTGCCGCCAATACCGCCCCACCCTCTCGCTGCTGCTACTGACGGTGTGGACTTATCTCCTGCTGCTGGTTATCTGGCTGGTGACCGGCGGGGATTGGCTGTTTTCCCTGGCCTTCCCCATCGCCACCCTGAGCTACGCCTTCGTCTGGGTTTATTTCGCCGTCGCGCACTGGCTCCCCCTGCATCCCTGCCTGAAGGCCGGGCTCCTTACCGCCGTTACGGCGCTGGCCATCCCGGTCGGCACCAGCTTTGCGGACGCGCTGACCGGCGGGCAGGCGCCGGGGCGCACCTTTGCCGCCTATTTTGACTGGAGCCGCGGGATGACGGTCGCTTCGCAGGAGGGCACCGTCACAGGCAACCGGCTGGTCTTCTGGCTCCTGCTCGCCGCCGCGGCCGTCCTGCTGGCGGTCGGGGCCGGCCTCGCCCTGCGCCGCCGGAAGCGGGACGCCGCGGACAAGGAGAAATAGCCGGGCCAACAGTATGCAAAGCAGCGGGGACGCCCCTGGGGGCGTCCCCGCTGCTTTGCAGAAACAAGCTCTCCGAAGCCTTCCGCGGCTGGAGTTACAGCGGACGGGCCTGCGCGATATGCCGCAGAAACAGCCGCTGGAAGCCGGGGTCCTCCCCCAGCCCTGCAAGACACACCTCCACCACAAACCCCTGCGCCTCCAGCCGGCTTTTCCAGCTGTCCGCCCCGTCGCCCGCCATGCATTCGGCTGCGTGCTGCCCCGCCGTCACCATCAGCGGCGCAAGGAGCACCCGGCGCACCCCCATCCGCCGCAGAACGGGCAGAACCCCCGAAAGGGGGAGCCCGCCCTTGAGGGTGGCCAGGCGGATATCCGCCCGGTCCGCAATCTCAAGCAGGCGGCCTAAGGCGGCATAGGCCCGGTTCTCCGCCCCGGGAGAGCCGTGTCCCATCAGGAGGACACAGGCCCCCTCCCGGCGCGGGAAGCGATGGTTCAGCAGAGCCGCCGTCTCCCGCAGGTCCTGGCGGGAGGCAAACAGCGGCTCGCCGCTTTTCAGCACGCGGAACGCCTCCCGGTATTCCTGAAGCGTGGCGTACATCCAGCCGTATTCCCGGCCGGGCAGCAGATGGGTAGGCTGCACGGTCAATTCCCGCACCCCCTGCTGCAGCAGCCCCTGCAGCGCCTGCTGCGGGGAGGGGACAACGATCCCCCGGCCCTGCAGCGCCTCCCGGACCAGACGGCTGGTGTAGGCCGCCTCCACCCGATAGCCCGGGTAAGCGCGGCGCGCAGCCCCTTCCAGGGCATCAAGGGCGTCCTTCCGGGCCGTCTCCCGGCTGGTGCCGACGCTGGCAATCAAAAGCCCGCTGCTCGGCCGGCCCTCCCCGCCGCCCGCCGGGCTTTCCCTGTATTCTGTCATGACAGCCTCCCCCTTCCTTGAACAGGGCCCCCGCCCCGGTATACTCCGTGTGCTACTGCCCGGCCCCTAAACAGAACCGCCTTCCGCCGTTTGCATTTTCATCCTTATTTAAAGATCTAAGCCGGCCGATATATCCGCGCCCCTTTTAAGCTGCCGTCCTCCCTCCGGGAACGCCTCCCCTCTCTTCCCGCCCCGGCCCCGCAGGCATGGATATCTATTTTACTATAGCATATTTTAGCATACTTTCCCGCCATAACAAAGCAAAAAGGAAAATTTCCGCCGCCCGGTACGGCTTTTTCCATTCCCCCGGCCGCGCACCGGCCAAGCGCCCACGGCGGAAGGGGCGGCCTGCGCCACAGCGCGGCTCTCCTGGCAGCGGGCAGCCCCGCATCCCCGGAGATCCCCTCCCGCCTTGTGTACAGCCCCCGGGAATACCCGCACAAAATTTCGGTTTCATGCGGCAAAAATAACGGTCAAATATCATATTGACAAGACGACTTTGATGCGTTAAAATTTTGTTCGTTTCCGAACAATTGCGGAGCGGAATTGTCATTTTACGGCAAAGAGGGGGAAGGATTCGAATGGAAAAAGACTGTGGGATGTGGATCCATATCCTATCCCACAAGCTTAGAAAGCGCATGAACACCGACGTGCAAAGCCTGGGCCTCACCGCAGCGCAGAGCCGTATCATGCACTATATCCTGGTGAAATGCGCCGACGGGCCGGTGTTCCAGCGCGATGTGGAAAACGCCTTCGGCCTGAGCCGTTCCACCGCCACCGGCATCCTGCAGCTGATGGAAAAAAACGGCCTGATCCTGCGGGAAAGCGTGGCCAGCGACGCGCGCCTGAAAAGCCTGATCCCCACCGAAAAGGCGGGGCAACTGGATGCAAGGGTCGGCGAGTGCCTGGATCAGACGGAGCAGTGCCTCACCCACGGCCTTTCAAGCACGCAGCTTTCGGCGTTTCTGGAGACCGCCGCGCACATGTCCGCAAACCTTGACCGATAGCCGGCGCCCCGGCCACCGGTTCCCGCAATGATTTTGATGATGCGCCGCGCGTGCGCGCACGGAGGCATCATGCTTTGGAGGAATGTCGCATATGATAAAAACCCTCGCTCGCAGTATCCGCGAGTTCAAAAAGACGGCCATTTTGACGCCGCTGCTGGTCACAGTGGAAGTGGTACTGGAATGCATCATCCCGTTTGTCATTGCCAACCTGGTTAATGATATGCAGGCCGGCTGCGGGATGGACGTCATCGTCGGCTACGGCATCCAGCTTCTGGTCATGGCGGTTTTGTCGCTGGTTTTCGGCGTGGCGGCCGGCAACACCTGCGCCACCGCCTCCACCGGCTTTGCGCGCAACCTGCGCAAGGACATGTTCTACCGCATCCAGGATTACTCCTTTGAGAACATCGACAAGTTCTCGGTGTCCAGCCTGGTGACCCGTATGACCACCGACGTCGTAAACGTGCAGATGTCCTTTATGATGATCATCCGCGTGGCTATCCGCGGCCCGCTGATGCTGATCTTCTCCTTCATCATGGGCTTTGCCATGGGCGGGCGGCTGGCCATGATCTTCCTGGTCACCATCCCGCTGCTGACCATCGGGCTGGTGCTGGTCATCCGCAAGGCCACCCCGATTTTCCGCCGGGTGTTCCGCAAGTACGATGCGCTCAACGATTCGGTGCAGGAAAACGTGCAGGCCATGCGGGTTGTCAAAAGCTATGTGCGGGAAGAGTATGAAAAGAAAAAGTTCGGCGCCGCGGCCGAAAACGTCCAGAAGGACTTCACCAGAGCCGAGCGCATCATGGCCCTCAACGGCCCGATGATGCAGTTCTGCGTCTATACCGGCATGGTCTTTGTCATGTCTTACGGCTCCTACGCCGTCATCACCTCCCGCGGGCTGGACCTCAACGTCGGCCAGATGTCCTCGATGCTGACCTACAGCTTCCAGATCCTCATGAGTCTGATGATGCTCTCGATGGTCTTTACGATGATTACGATGTCGCAGGAATCGGCCGAGCGTATTGTCGAAGTCCTCGGTGAAGAGAGCACGCTGCAGAGCCCCGAAAACGCCGTAACCGAAGTGAAGGACGGCTCGATCGATTTTGACCACGTCAGCTTCAAATACTCCAAAAAGGCCGAGCGCAACGCCCTTTCGGATGTTGACCTGCACATCAAATCGGGCGAGGTCATCGGCATCCTGGGCGGCACAGGCTCCTCCAAGTCGTCGCTCGTGCAGCTGATCCCGCGGCTGTACGATGCAACCGAAGGCAGCGTCAAGGTGGGCGGCGTCGATGTGCGCCGGTATGACCTGGAAGCGCTGCGCAACCAGGTGGCCGTGGTGCTGCAGAAGAACGTCCTGTTCTCCGGCACCATCAAGGACAACCTGCGCTGGGGCAACCCGAACGCCACCGACGAAGAGATGATCGAAGCCTGCAAGCTCGCCCAGGCCGATGAGTTCATCCAGCTCTTCCCCGATAAGTACGACACCTGGATCGAGCAGGGCGGCTCGAACGTTTCGGGCGGCCAGAAGCAGCGCCTTTGCATTGCGCGCGCGCTGCTCAAAAAGCCGAAGGTCCTGATCCTGGACGATTCGACCTCCGCCGTCGATACCCGCACCGACGCGCTGATCCGCAAAGGCTTCCGGGAATTTATCCCCGAAACCACCAAGATCATCATTGCCCAGCGCGTCGCCAGCGTGGAGGACGCCGACCGCATCATCATGATGGAGGGCGGCCGCATCACCGCGATCGGCAGCCATCAGGAGCTCATGCAGACCTGCCAGGTCTACCGCGAGACCTATGAAAGCCAGAACCGCGCCAAAAATGAAACTGTGGCAGGAGGTGACAAGGATGCCCAATAACGCTTCGACCGAACGCGGCAAGCGCGCCCCCAAGGGCGTAATGCCCCGGCTGATCCGCACCGTCTTTTCGTTTTACCCGGTGCTGCTGCCCATCACCATCGCCTGCATCCTGATCAACGCCATCGTCAGCTCGATGCCGTCGGTCTTTATGCAGAACGCAATGGCCATTGTGGAAGATACCTACGCCGCCGGCGATTGGGCTGCAGCCGCAGGCCCGATCATGCGGCTGGTCGCCATCCTTGTGGTGCTGTACGTCATCAGCCTGGCGGCCGGCGCGGCCTTCAACCAGCTCATGGCCGTCATCACCCAGGGCACCCTGGCCAAACTGCGTGAAAAGATGTTTGACCACATGCAGGACCTGCCCATCC
>CAJFQI010000002.1 GCA_904419005.1 Candidatus Avimonas faecium
GACCTCCGACGGCTCCGCCATCAAGCTTTCGGTGGCCAGCCTCTCTCTTCTGCAGGGGGGAGAAATTGAAGGCAAGGGCATCACTCCCAGCCAGACGGTAACCCTTACTGCCGAAGAGGAGAGCCGCTTTGCCTTTTTGACCGAGGAGGACGACCCCCATCTGAAGGCTGCCCTTGCCCTTCTGCAAGCCGGGGGATCGGTCACCTCGGGCACTACGACGGCGCCGGAAGGGGATACGGCGGCGACCACCGGCCAGGCTGCCGAATGACGGGGATAACCGGGATCTCGCAGCGGATGCTGCCGACATAAGCAAAGGCGCGGGCAGGAAAGGCCCGCGCCTTTGTCTGCTGTTTGCGCCGCGAGCGCCCGCGCCCGGCCGGGGAGCGCCGCGCATTCGCGGCGTCAAGCGGACGACGGCGTGAACGGGTGAAAAGGCATTGAAGAAATCGAAGGATTCTGCTATACTAACCTTAAATCTGCGCCCTTGTGTCCGGGAGCGGGCCGAGCGGCGCAAACAGCAGGATGCCGGGAGTCGGAACGGGAAAGCGAGCGAAAAAGGGGAATGGCCATGGGGCGTTTGATCGTGATTGACGGGCTGGACGGAAGCGGGAAAACCACGCAGTTCGGCCTTCTGAGCGAGTATCTGGACAATCGCGGGACAAGCTATAAACGGATCTGCTTCCCTGATTATGCCGAACCGTCCTCCGCCTTGGTCAAAATGTACCTGGCGGGGGAATTCGGCGGTTCGCCGGACGCGGTGAACGCATATGCGGCGTCCTCCTTTTACGCGGTGGACCGCTATGCCAGCTACAAGCGCTTTTGGGAAAAGGATTACCAAAGCGGGCGGCTGATCCTGGCCGCTCGGTATACCACTTCCAACGCCATCCACCAGATGGCGAAGCTTCCCCACGGGGAATGGGACCGCTATCTCGCCTGGCTGGAGGAGTACGAGTATGCCCTGCTGGGCCTGCCCCGCCCCTCGGCGGTCGTTTTCCTGGACATGCCTCCCGAGGTATCCCAGCGGCTCTTGTCGCGGCGGTATGCCGGGGACGAGAGCCGCCGCGACATCCACGAGCGGGACAGGGGGTATCTGCTCCGCTGCCGCGAAACCGCCTTGTATGCGGCGCAGCGGTGCGGCTGGGCGGTCGTCCCCTGTGCCCGGGACGGGGAGCCGCTGCCGGAAAGGGAGATTACGGACCGGCTGATTACAATTTTGGAAAAGGACTGAAATTATGCTGAACACCGCGCAGATGCTGGAATTCCGGACGCCGACGCTTGAGGACGCCGCTTGGGCGGCGCCGATCCTGCGGGCCGGGAATTTTCAGGCGTGCGAGTTTTCTTTTACCACCATCTTTATGTGGCGGAACTATTACCACAACCGGATCGCCCGGTTAGGCGACACCATCTTCAGCAGCTCCGGCGATACGGAGCCGGTATACCTCCTGCCGGCGGGCGGGGATCTCCGGCAGGGGATCGCCCTGCTGCGGGAATGGCAGCACGCCAAGGGGGAGCCGCTTCTCCTGTTCGGCGCGGACGAGGAGAACAAAGCGCGCATTGAGGGGTGGTTCCCCGGCGTGTTTGCCTGGCAGCCCTCCCCCAACGATTTTGATTACCTGTATAATACGCAGGACCTCGTCGACCTTTCCGGGAAAAAATACCACGCCAAGCGCAACCACATCGCCGCTTTCTCCGCGGCCTATGACTGGCGGTACGAGCCGATCACCGAACAGAATACCGAGGAAGTGATCGCGATGACCAAGGAATGGTGCCGCCTTCGGGGCAATTGCGAGGATCCCGGCCTGCGCAACGAGAACTGCGCGATCCGGGAGGCCCTGCGCAATCGGGAGGCCCTTTCCCTGAAAGGCGGGCTGATCCGGATCGGCGGGGACGGCGGCCAGGTGGTGGCCATGACCATGGGCTCCCCGATCAGCGACAAGGTTTTTGACATCCATGTGGAAAAGGCGCTGCCGGATTACGCTACCGCCTATTCGGTCATCAACCGCGAATTTGCCGCCCATGAGATAGCGGGCAAATACGCCCTTATCAACCGGGAAAACGACCTGGGCATTGAGGGCCTGCGCCGGGCCAAGAAGAGCTATCAGCCGGTGCGGATCCTTGAAAAGTACCTGGCGACCGAGCAGGTATAGCCGATGCGGCAAGGGCAGCAAACAGCGGGAGGAAACCGTATGGAGATCGGCTATGCCGGGCGGCAGGACCGTCCGGCGCTCAAAGAGATATGGCTGGCCTCCTTCCCGGAGGATGGGCCCGAAACGGCGGACGTTTTCCTGGATGCGCTGCTTAAACCGGGCTGGTGCCTCGCCGGCCGCCTGGACGGCCGCGCGGTGACGATGGCGTTCCTGCTTCCGGCGGAGCTGGTAGCTGGAAAAAGTGCTTTGCCGCTGCGGTATGTGTTCGCCGCGGCGACCCTTCCCCCGTACCGGGGCAGGGGCTGCTTCGGCGCCCTGCTCCGCCGGGCGCGGGAGCTGTCGGCGGAGCAGGGCGTGGAAGCGCTTTTCCTCCGTCCGGCGGAGCCCGGCTTGGCCGCTTATTATGAGCGGTTCGGCTATCGGCCGTATTTTGCTGCCGTAGAGGAAACCATCCGCCCGGCACAGGTGATGGGTGATCCGGTAGGGCGGGTGCTGCGCTTCCCTCCGCGGCTGGAACCCTCCCTTTGGCGGGAGCAGGCGGAGGCGGCCGCCCGTTCGCGGGACGCCGCGCTGCAGGGACGCCCGGTGTGGGTGCGGTGGCCGGCGGAGATCGTGGGCCTTTCCGCTTACGGTTCCCTTTGCCTGACCGGACAGGGCTGTTACGTGATGGGCGGGCAGGAGCCCGCTCCCGCTGCGTCGGAAAGGGGCCTGGCCGGCGCCGGGCCTTCCCTGTTTTTCCGGGAATGGGTTGCGGGACCGTCGGAAGCCCCGGCGCTGTGCGCGGCGGCTTGCCAAGCGATATCCCTGCGGGCGGCGTCCCTGCGGGCGGCGGAGGAAATCCCGCCTGCGTCTCTCCGCCTGCGCCGTCCGGCGAGGGCCGGGGAGGCGGCGCCGCCCTTCGGCTGGCTCTGCCCGCTGACGGCAAGGGCGGAGGCCTTATTCCTCACCGCCGCGCAGGACCGGCCTTATATGGGCCTGGCTTTGGATTAGGGGCTGCCGGCCGCTTTAAAGCAGGCGGCCGGCGGAACGCCGTATGGCTTACAACATAGCAATTTTGCGGGGCCGGGGCAGACCGGCTGCCGAGAAAGGGTGACAAGAATGATCGCGGTGTTTTTGGCAATGGGCTTTGAGGAGATTGAGGCGCTCGCCGTCGTAGATGTCCTGCGGCGGGCGGAGCTGGAGGTCGTCACGGTCGGGGTAGGCGGGCCGTTGGTCCGGGGCTCCCACGGCATTACCGTCGCGGCGGATGTCGCGGACACCGACTTTGACCCGGCGGTGCCGGAGGCGGTGATCCTGCCCGGAGGGATGCCTGGCACACTGAATCTTGAGCATTCCCCCGTGGTGCAGAAGGCGCTTGACGAGGCGGTTAAACGGGATGCCTGGATTGCGGCGATCTGCGCGGCGCCATCGATCCTGGGGCACCGGGGGATGCTTCAGGGCAAGCGGGCAGTCTGCTTCCCGGGCTATGAGCAGGAGCTTGAGGGGGCGCTGCCTTCCGACCGGCCGGTTGAGGTGGACGGCCGGATCATCACAGCCAAGGGCGCGGGCGTAGCCGTCGACTTCGGCTTGGAGATCGCGGCGCAGCTGTCCTCCCCTGAGCGGGCGGCAAAGGTGAAGGCGGCCATGCAATGCCGGTAGGGGATATTCGGCCGATCAAGGCCTCGCTCAGGGAGCATTACAAAGCGCTCCGCCGCCAGATGAAGCCGGAGCAGAAGGCCCAGCGCGACCGGCAGATTGCCGCCCGGGTCAGGGGGCTTTGGCAGTATAAGCGGTGCCGCCAGCTGCTGACCTATGTCTCCACCGCCATTGAGGTGGATACGCTGGCCATCATCCGCCGGGCGCTGGCGGACGGGAAGCAGGTGGCTGTCCCGCGCTGCGTGCCCGGGACGCGGGATATGGAGTTTTACTATATTTCGGGGCTGGAGGACCTGGAACCCGGTTCCTTCGGCGTCCTCGAGCCCCGGCCGGAGATCTGCCGCAAGGCGACAGACTTTACAAGCGGCTTGTGCCTGGTTCCCGCTTTGTGCTATGATTGGAGAGGATACCGGCTTGGCTATGGGAAGGGCTATTACGACCGCTTTCTGGCCGGGTTCGGCGGACATATGATTGGGATATGCTACAGCGACTGTGTCCGGCGCAGGCTGCCGCACGGCCGCTATGACCGGCCGGTGGAGCTGCTGGTGACCGACCGCTATCTGCGCCGCACCGTCGAGTAAAGGGCGGCCGCCTCATAGGAGAGTGACAACCATGGCCGATGATTTGGATAAGATCCTGAAGGATGTGCAGGCGGAGAAGGAAGCCCGCCGTCAGGAGCAGGAGCTCGCCCGCCAGATGCTGGAGGTGGACGGGCAGACGCAGGAGCGCCTGCTGCAGGAGCGGAAAAACAAGGTTTCCCGCTTCCAGCTGCAGCTCAACCTGGATGAAGACACCCCGGAGCCGTCCCAGGAGTCAAAAGCGGCGCCGCCCTCCGCAGCCGAAGAGGCGGAGGAAGAGCAAGCGGCGGCCACCCCCGGCGCCGTAAGCGGGGGGGAACCCGCCGGGGCGTCGGAAGCCGGCGGGCAAGGGCCGTCGGAAGCGGTGCCCTCCTCCGGCGGCGCAGAGGGCCGGGCGGAGGAGGCCGGGACCCCGCCGGCAGGGACGAAAACGCCCCCCTCGCAAAACGGCGGAAGGAAGCCCCCCAAACGCCGCAAAGGCGCCAACCCGCAGTGGGGCTGCGTGCGGGGGATCATCTATGCGGTGGTGGTGCTGGCGGCGTCCGGCATCCTGGCGTATTTCGCCGTGGCGGGCGTCTTGGACCTGACCGGCTTGAATAAATCCGAAACCAAGGTGCCGGTTACGCTGACCGAGGCCGACTGCGAGGATACCGCCGCCGTCGCGCAGATCCTCAAGGATGCCGGGGTGATCGACCAGCCGCTGATCTTCCGCCTGTACTGTATGCTCACCAAGGCGGACGGCCAGTTCATGCCGCAGGAAGAGGTGGCCCTTTCCGCCGATATGGGGTACGAAACCATCATCAACATCCTCAAATCGAATAAGCGGGAGGAAATCCGCCTGACCTTCCCGGAAGGGATGACGGTTAAGCAGATGGCCCAAAAGCTGGAGGAGAACAACGTTTGCACTGTCAGCGAATTTTATTCCGCCATAGAAAACGGCTCCTATTCCTACGCGTTCCTGGATGAGATACCGGACGACGAGGCGCACGCCGGGCGGATTGAGAAGCTGGAGGGCTACCTCTTCCCCGATACCTACGACTTTTATCTCGGAAGCTCGGGGGAAACCGTGGTCAATAAGTTCCTGACCGCTTTCAGCAATAAGGTTGAAAAGTCCGTGGTCGGGCAGGACGGCGACAGCACGCCGACATCCATCAAGGCCAAGGCGCAGGGGATGACGCTGGATGAAGTGATTATCCTCGCCTCAATCGTCCAGTGGGAGGCAGATAACACGGAGGATATGCATAAGGTGGCCAAGGTGCTGCGCAACCGCCTGGAAAACCCCACCGTATATCCCCGGCTGGAGTGCGATTCCACCCAGCGGTATATTGACACCCTGTTCCCGCCGGTGGACGGCCAATCGGTGGAAAATCTCGACTACGACACCTATAAGCGCAACGGGCTGCCGGTCGGGCCGATCAACAACCCGGGCATGGACGCGATTGACGCGGTGCTGAACCCGTCGGAGGAGATGGAAGGCTACTATTTCTTTGCCACGGCCTACAATTCGGATGGTTCCACCACCACCTACTACTCCAAGACCTATGAAGAGCATGAGCGCATCTGCCGGCGGTACGGCATCGGCATGTACGCGGAATAGAGGTATCCAAGAAAAGGCGCCGCCCGGCACCGGTTTCGGAGACGAGCGGCGCTTTTTATGGGCTTGGCTCCCGGACGCCTGGATGCAAGGCGGCTTGTCCGTGTCCGGGCCTTATTGCACCGGAGAAAAGCGCGCGCTTGTTTCGCCCCCGGTGCGGAGGGGCGCGCCTTCGGTGGGAGCGGAAGGGAAGAACGGATAAAGAGGCAGCGCAAGGCAGTACAAAGGAAGGAACGCAATGGAACGATTCAAAGATTTTATCAGCCGTCATAAATGGCTTTGCCTTTTATTGGTAATTGCCATCCTGCTTGCCGCCGCGGCAGTGGCTGCGGGGATTTATTTCACGGCACGGCCGGGGGCCGGCCGCCCGGCACAAACCGCTTTGCAGGAAGCCAGCGAGCAGGACCTCCAGACGCTTCAAGAAGCCGGCGCTTTGCAGGGCGTTCAAGACAGGACGCTGGGGGCGGGGACGACGGTCCGCCTTCGCGACCTCGTGGCTGCCGACGGTGAGGTGATCACCAAGGTGGAGGTCGATGACAGCGGGGTCAATTACGATACCGCCGGGGAATACCAGGCCGTGTATACCCTATCTTTTAACGGCGATGCGCTGAACCGCCTTCTGCAGGAGCGAGGGCTTTCCTTGCTCATGGACACGGATGCGGATGTGATCCGGGTGCAGGTGACCGTCACGATTACCGTGACGGGAGGGCAGACGGCGCCGGGAACTACCAGCTCTGCTACTACTTCGCAGACAGAGGCCGGCAGCACCGAGCCTTCTTCAACGCAAGCCGAAAGCCAGACGCCGCCCACCACCTCCTCGGCCTCCCGCGGCCCGGACGGCAGCAGCCCCGATGCCGGAACGATCCACGCAACACAGCCTACTACGACGGCCCACCAGCACAACTGGCAGGCGCATATGGTGTGGGTCCCCGACATTGTCACCGTGGTGGACGAGCCGGAGCGTACCGTTCAGGGCGCCCGCCTTTATACCCAGAATGCGGACGGCTCCTGGACGTCCAATGGGGAAACCTACTGGTTTGAGGACGGCTTCACATTGGATGATCTGAAGGCGATCATTAAGGATAAGGTTAAAAATGAGGGGTATATCGGCAGTTATCTAAATGTGAAGAAGACGATCCCGGCCGTGACCCACACCGAGGACCACGGCAGCTATCAGGTGGATTATTACTATTGCTCCTGCGGGGCAACGAAGCGCTGAACGCGCTTTTTCGGGCGGCGTTCTCGCTTCGGCGGCCCGGACGCGTCTGGCTCCGCGGGATACTTTCCGGCTCCCGCAGCCGGGGTCTGCTTATCTAAAAGGCCGGAGGCAGGACGCATAGCGTCCAGCCTCCGGCCTTTTCCGGCATCGCAGGGCGGGAAAACCCGCCCGCATTCCCCGCGGCCCTTACCGGCCGAAGAGCCGGTGGATCAGGGTGCAGCCCTCCGGGACATAATTCCCGGCGTCGCGGGCGGCCTTCTCGGTGAAGGGGGAAGCGCCCGGCCCGGCGGAGCCGTCGCTGGCATAGAGCAGGTAGGGCACCGGGTCGGCGGTATGGGTGCGGATGGTGAGCGGGGTGGGATGGTCCGGCAGCACCATGATCCGGAAATCCCCCATGCCCTTCATCGCTTCCAGCAAAGGGGCCAGGACCCGGCGGTCGATTTCCTCAATCGCCTTGACCTTGTTTTCTGCCTCCCCGCGGTGGCCGCATTCGTCCGGGGCCTCCAGATGGACGTAGACGAAATCCTGCCCGCGCTGGAGCTCCGCGATCGCGGCGGCGGTTTTCCCCTCAAAATTGGTATCAATGTACCCGGTCGCGCCCTCCACGTCGCAGACGGCCATCCCCGCGATCCGCCCAATCCCCTTGATCAGGTCGACCGCCGAGACGACGGAAGCGCTGACGCCGAACCGTTCCCGGTAATTTTGCAGGCGGGGCCGCTTGCCCTGTCCCCACAGCCAGATCGCGTTGGCCGGGCTGAGCCCTTGCGCGGCCCGCTGCCGGTTGACGGGGTGGTCTTTTAGAAGGTCATAGCTCTTCCGCATCATGGCAAGCAGCGGGGCGGCGTCGGGATGGAGGGGGAGGTATTCCCCGATCACCCGGCCGGTGATGTCATGGGGCGGGGTGATTTTGCCCAGCGCGGTTTTCCCACCGTGCCATACCATGCAGTGGCGGTAGGCGGTGCCGGTGTAAAAATCGAATTCCCCGCCCCCGAACGCCTGCTGTACCGTGCGCAGGATTTCATCCGCCTGCGCGGTGTGGATGTCCCCCGCGCAATAATCAAGGATCGTCTTTTTTTCGTATTCCTCGCCGTCCGAAAGGGTAACGAGGTTGCAGCGGAAGGCCACGTCGTCGTCCTTCAGGTCAATGCCGATGTTGGCCGCCTCTAAGGGCGAACGGCCGGTGTAGCATTCCCGCGTGTCGTAGCCCATCACGGTGAGGTTGGCTACGTCGCTGCCGGGGGACATCCCCTCCTGCACCGTGCGGACCGTGCCCACCTCCCCGTGAGCGGCCAGCCAGTCCATGGCGGGCTTTTCCGCCAGCTCCATCGGCGTGTGCCCGCCCAGGGCGGGGCTGGGGACGTCCGCCATCCCGTCGCAGAGTACAATGGCATATTTCATTGTGCATTCTCCTTTATTTTACCGGGCGGTTCCCTCCGGCCCGCATACCGCCGCTTTCGGGATTGTGCCGTTTTCCGGGTATTCCACCGACCATTATAGCAGAAACCCGGAAAAAGCAAACGCTTTTTTCTGACTTTCTTCTTTTTTCTCTGCCTTTTCCCGGTTTTTCCCTTCCTTTTTTGCGGAGGATCCGTTATACTGGGGGTAACAACAATATCCGGGCTATCCGGCAGATCCCGCTTTCGTGTATTTTCTCTTTTTCTGCTTTTCTGCGCCGCCCTTTTCCAAAAGGCGGCTTCCGTGGACGAAGGACACCGACGTTCCTTAAGGAACAGAAACGGAGGGATGGATATGGCGATTGGTATGCGGCCGCTGCGGTGTGATACGGCGGAGGTACGCGCCTGCCGGCGCTTTTCGGAGGTGTACGACGAGCCGGACAAGGCGGTGCGCAGGGCATGTCAGGCGGCGATGGGGCTGTACGAGCACTTCGGCCCCGGCGGCTTCCGGCTGTTCAGCGCGCCCGGCCGGGCGGAGCTTGGGGGAAGCCATACCGACCACAACCGCGGCTTGGGACTGGCCGCCGCCGTCCAGGCGGATATCCTGGCCGCCGCCCGGCCGGCGGCGGAGCCGGTGGTGCGGCTGCACTCCCAGGGCTATTATACCGACGTCATTGATTTGACCGACCTGGCCCCCCGGCCGGAGGAACGCTGCCATTCCGCCTCCCTGATCCGCGGGATTGCCGCCGGCTTCCGGGAGCGGGGACTGGCCGTGGGCGGCTTTGACGCGTTCACGGTTTCGCAGGTTCCCCGCGGCGCCGGGGTGTCGAGCTCTGCCGCGTTTGAGGTGCTGGTGGCGAGCATCTTCAACGGCCTGTACAACGGCGGAGCCTTGGACGCCGCGGCCGTGGCCCGGATTGCGCAGGAAGCGGAAAACCGCTATTTCGGTAAGCCGAGCGGCATTATGGACCAGGCGGCCTGCGCGGCCGGCGGCTGCCTGGCGATGGATTTTGCGTCCCCATCCGCACCGCAGGCCCTGCGGCTCCCCGCCCGCTTTGAGGAATGGGGCCTGCGGCTCTGCGCCGTCAACACCGGGGGCAGCCATACCGATTTAACCCAGGATTTTGCCGCCTGCCGGACGGAGATGGAAGAGACCGCCCGCTTCTTCGGAGGGGAGACGCTGCGGGATATCCCGCGAAAGCAGGTAGAGGGAGCCCTGCCGGCCTTGCGCCGTGCGGTTGGCGACCGCGCGGTGCTCCGTGCGCTGCATTTTTACGAGGAAAACGACCGGGTCAAGAGGCAGTGCGCCGCCCTGCAGCGGGGGGACGCCGCGGCCTACCTTGCCCAGGTCGCCGCGTCGGGACGTTCCTGCCAGGAGCTGCTGCAAAACGTCTCGCCGCCGCAGACGCCGCGGGAGCAGGGCCCGGCTTTGGCCCTGGCGCTGACCGAGCGCTTCCTGGGGCGGGAAGGGGCATGGAGGATCCAAGGGGGCGGCTTTGCAGGGACCATCCAGGCCTACGTCCCGGCCCCGCGGCTGGAGGCGTACCGGCAGTATATGGAGGGCGTGTTCGGCCAGGGCTGCTTCCACGTCCTGTCCGTCCGGGAGACAGGCGCGACCGAGCTGGAGGCGGAATAGCGGGACGGAGGCAGGATGCGCTTGCGGCTGTCCCTGGAGCTGCACGTTTCCCTCGGCGGTCTGCCGGCCGGCAGACCGCTTTTGGCGTGCTTGGCGCCTTCGGCTTTTGCCTTCCCGCGCTTTCACACCTTATTTATGCCTTTTCATGCCTCTGCGCTTTCCCGGCGGAAGCCGGTCCCGTTCCTGCTTGACGGCGGTCTTTCCCCGTTGGAGCGTGCCGCGGATAGGATTATCCAGCAGGGGAGAGCGCGGGAAAGGGCAGGCGTTTCGTCCTTATTCTCCGAAAGTTTTTCAAGGGGCTTCTTCATAATCTGTACATAAATTTTTTGCCGTCCAATTGCATTTCCGCGGTGGATACGGTATAATAATACTATTCTTTTATACTGGGCGGGAATGGGGTTTGCCCCTCCTTTTGTCCAAGATTTGGCTGCAAGCGATCCGGAGCCGGCGCGAGAAGCGCCTTGGCGGCGGCCCTTTGCGACGGGGACTTGAGAAAGGGCCGGCGCCGGTTCGGACGGTTCCCCGTGCCTTGGGGGCCGCTTCCCGGAGGGGTGCTTGCAGGCCGGGAGAAAGGAATGGTTGTGGAGATGGAAAACGCATTCAGGGCGCTGGCCGCGGCGGGAAATGCGGGCGAGGTCTTAGGCAGTGCCGGCATGACGGTCCTCATCGGGCTGGTGGTCGTGTTCGCCGTATTGATTTTGTTGACCTTTATTTTCTGGCTGTTTGGAAAGATTATGTCCGGTTCCGGGAGCAGGACGGCCCCGTCGCCGGAACCGAAGCCAGCGGCAGCAGCTCCGGCGGTTTCCGCCCCGGCGCCGGCCGTCCCGGTCGCGGCGGAAGGGATCAGCGAGGAAGTGGTGGCTGCCATCGCGGCCGCGGTGGCCTCGCTGGCGCCGGAGGGCAAACGGTATGCCGTACGGCGCGTCACCCGTGCGGCCGGCGGGCGTCCGGTCTGGGCCGCCGCCGGCTTGGCGGAAAACACCCGCCCCTTCTGACGGGACGCGCCGGGAAGCCCGCCTGACCGGAAGGGACGGCGGGCCGGCGCACAGCCAATGAAGAAAACGGGATTCCCCCACGAAAGGACGGACGGCAATGGGTGCTCTTTGGCAAGCAATTCAAGATATCCTCACACAGTCTGGCTTTGCCAAGCTGTTCAATTTTCAAGAGGGCGGCTGGAAAAACCTGATCATGATCGGCATTTCCTGCTTCCTGATGTACCTGGCGATCAAGAAGCAGTTTGAGCCGCTGCTCCTGCTGCCGATTGCCTTCGGCATGCTCCTGGTCAACCTGCCGCTTGGCCTGGTGATGGACCCGCAGCATAATACCCTTGATCCGCTGAATGCACAGGAACTGGCCCATCTACAGCAGGGGATATACGACGAGGTATACCCGATTTTTGAAATGAACGGCCAGTATTACTGGCAGCATTTTGAAACCGGCGGGCTGCTTTGGTATCTGTACCAGGGCGTGAAATTCGGCATTTACCCGCCGCTGATCTTCCTGGGCATCGGCTGCATGACCGATTTCGGCCCGCTGATCGCCAACCCCAAGAGCTTCCTGCTCGGTGCGGCGGCCCAGCTTGGCATCTTCGTCACCTTCTTCGGCGCGATGGCGCTGAGCCTGACCGGCGTTGACGCTATTGACTTTAGTCAACAGGAAGCGGCCTCTATCGCAATTATCGGCGGCGCGGACGGCCCGACAGCCATCTGGCTGACCACTAAGCTGGCGCCGGGTCTCCTGGGCCCGATCGCGATCGCAGCGTATTCGTATATGGCGCTGGTGCCGATTATCCAGCCGCCGATCATGCGCCTGCTGACCACCAAAAAGGAACGCTCGGTCGTGATGGATCAGCTCCGCCCGGTCTCCAAAACCGAGAAGATCCTGTTCCCGATCTTCGTCACCCTGATCGTCGTCCTCCTGCTGCCGAGCGCGGCGGCGCTGGTGGGGATGCTGATGCTCGGCAACCTCTTCCGCGAAAGCGGCGTGGTGGAGCGGATCAGCAAAACGGCGCAGAACGAGCTGATGAACATCATCACTATCTTCCTTGGTGTGACGGTCGGCGCGACGGCGAACGCCCAGGCGTTCCTGCAGCTGCGCACTCTGCTGATTATCGGCCTTGGTTTGATCGCCTTTGCCTTCGGTACGGCGGGCGGTGTGCTGTTCGGCAAGCTGATGTATGTGGTCACCAAGGGCAAGGTTAACCCGCTGATCGGCTCGGCCGGCGTGTCCGCGGTGCCGATGGCGGCCCGTGTGTCCCAGAAGGTCGGCCAGAGGGAGAACCCGGGCAACTTCCTGCTGATGCACGCGATGGGCCCGAACGTATCCGGCGTCATCGGCTCGGCCGTGGCGGCCGGCGTGCTGCTCACGCTGTTCGGATAAATCACCAATTGGAATATCCGGGGGAAAGGGCGGATAAGGTCCGTTCTTTCCCCTTTTCCGTCCCTAAGGGCGGGGACGGATTTTCGACAAGGCGAAAGCCCCAAACCTGCCGGCCTTCCGGCGTCGGGCGGCCCGCAATGGGATGAACGGTTGATGAAATAGGGAGGAGAGGCGTTATGCCGGAATGGGCACAGACCTTTTGCCGTCTGCGGCGGCAGCTGATGGAGCGGGATTTTTCCCGTATGAACGACCGCCAACGGGAGGCGGTATTCTGTACGGAGGGGCCCCTGCTGATCCTGGCCGGCGCGGGGAGCGGCAAGACCACGGTGCTGGTCAACCGGATCGCCAACCTGGTCAAATATGGCAAAGCCTACGACAGCACGGCGACACCCCCGGACGTGACGCCGGAGGAGATGGCCCTGCTGGAAGCGGCGGCCGAGGGCACCGCCTCCCCCGAACAGGCGCGGCAGGCCGCCGCCCTCTGCGCGGTGGAGCCCTGCGAGCCCTGGCGGATCCTGGCCATCACCTTTACCAATAAGGCGGCGGGGGAGCTCAAGGAACGGATTTCACGCATCCTGGGGCAGGAGAGCGGCAGTGAGGTGCAGGCGAGCACCTTCCATTCCTTCTGCGCCCGCATCCTGCGCCGGGATGGGGAGCGGCTGGGCTACTCCAGCCACTTTACCATCTACGACACCGTCGATTCCCGCTGGCTGATGAAGGACTGCATGAAGCAGTTGAACATAGAGGAAAAAACGCTCGACCATAAGGCGATCCTGTCCGAAATCGGCCGGGCCAAGGACGGGCTGCTCACCCCCGACGAGTACAAAACCGCCGCGGGCTACGACGCGCGCCTCCGCCTGGTGGCGGAAGCCTACGGCCTGTACCAGCGCCGGCTGAAGGAGGCCGACGCGATGGATTTTGACGACCTGCTCTGCCAAACCGTCCGGCTGTTCCAGGAATGCCCGGACGTGCTGCAAAAATACCAGCGCCGCTTCCGCTATCTGATGGTTGACGAATACCAGGACACCAACCACGCCCAATATCAGTTTATCGGGATGCTGGCGGCCGGATCGGGGAACCTCTGCGTGGTGGGGGACGACGACCAGAGCGTCTACAAATTCCGGGGCGCGACGATTGAGAACATCCTGAACTTTGAACACCAGTTCCCCGGCTGCGCCGTAATCCGGCTGGAGCAGAACTACCGCTCGACCGGCAATATCCTCAGCGCGGCCAACGCCGTCATCGCCAAAAACCAGCACCGCAAGGGCAAAACCCTCTGGACCGAAAACCCGGACGGGAACAAGCTCTCCCTGCATACCCTGGATAACGAGGCCGACGAGGCGCGCTTTATCGCGGACACCATCCAGGACGGGGTGGGCGAGGGGCGCCGGTACAGCGATTTCGCGGTCCTCTACCGGGCCAACGCCCAGCACAACGTGATTGAGCGCGCCCTGACCGAAAGCGGCGTGCCCTACCGCATCATCGGCGGGCACCGTTTTTACGACACCAAGGAGGTGCGGGACGCGATGGCGTACCTCCGGCTCCTGAACAACCCGGACGACGAGGTGGCCCTCCGACGCATTATCAACGAGCCCAAGCGCGGCATCGGGGATGCGACGGTCGATAAGGCCGCGGGGATCGCCGCCGGCCTGGGCGTGTCGATGTACGAGGTGATCGCCCACGCCGCGGACTACCCCGCCCTTTCCCGCGCGGCGAATAAGCTGCGGCTTTTTACCGATTTGATGGACCGCCTGCGGGAGATGGCCGGCGATCCGGAGATCTCCCTCCATCTCCTTTACACCACCATGCTGGAGGCGACCGGCTATCTGGCGATGTGGGAGCAGGCCGGGCCGGAGGAGGCCGGCCGGGTGGGAAACCTCAACGAGCTGGCGTCGTCGATCCTGAGATACGAAGAAAAAAGCCCGGAGGAGTTCCCCGAGCTGGCCGGCTTTTTGGAGGAAGCGGCGCTGATGACCGATGTGGATAATTACGACGCGGGGGCGGATTCGGTGGTGCTGATGACCATGCACGCCGCCAAGGGGCTGGAGTTCCCGGTCGTCTTCCTGCCCGGCTTTGAGGACGGCATCTTCCCCGGCATGCAGTCGATCTTCAACCCGGAGGAGCTTGAAGAGGACCGCCGCCTGTGCTATGTGGCGATCACCCGCGCCAAGGAAAAGCTGTACATTACCAATGCGAACAGCCGGATGCTGTACGGCTCCACCAGCCGCAACCGCCCCTCCCGCTTCCTGCTGGACATCCCGGCCGAGGTAGTGGACGGGCATACGGCGCGTTCCTATGGTGCCGCCTATTATGCCCCGTCGGGCCGTACCTCGGTCGCCCACGCCGGCACCACGGGAGGCGGCTTCGGCCGGGCGGTATCGGTGGGCCGCGCCGAGGGCAGCTCGGTCATCGGCGGCTCGGCCTTCCCGGCCGCCGGGCCGGCCCGCCCGCTGGACGGCGGGGGGATCTCCGCCGGGGGAGGGGCCGCCCGCCGTCCGTCCGCCGCACCGCAGGCCCATTGGAAGCCGGGCGACCTGGTCAGCCATAAGGTGTTCGGCGCAGGCAAGATCCTCAGCGCCGTCCCGATGGGCAACGACACCCTGCTGGAAATCGCCTTTGAGCGGGTGGGGACCAAAAAGATCATGGCCAATTTCGCCCGCCTTTCCCCCCGCTGACAGGAGGGCCGTCCGTCTTAGGCGCAAAGAGGAACCGGCTGCGGAGCCCTTTCCCGGGCCTGCGGCCGGCTTTGCTTTTCCCGGTATTTCCGGGGAAAGTATTTCCGGGGGAAATAGGAGGGAAAGGGACGCTTGTCCGCCTGTTTCGCCCAAATCCGGGACAAATATAAAAATCCCGCGAACCAAACGCCGCCCGTATCATAGGATGGTAGTGAAGCAAGGCCCATTACCATATTTACGGGAGGAATCCTTATGCCTGACAACAAGTACATGCAAGGCAACGGCTGCAAGGAGGCCGTCTGTATTGATGCGGGGCGCGTCTACGATTCCTGCAGCGATAAAGACTGCCTTGAGGATCTGCGCGTATACTTTACCGAGCGGGATCAGATGGTGGTTGACCACGCGGTAAGCGTACGGGCGAAAAAGGTATGCGTCATCACGACCTACATTGACGTCGAACCGCTCCCCTTCAACCGCGGGTATTATTCCTGCGACCTGACCTTCTTCTTTGAGGTGGAGGTCGAGGTGTATACCGGGCGCGCCTGCCCGCCCACCACGGTCTGCGGCGTCTGCGTCTTCCGCAAACGGGTCATCCTGTTTGGGAGCGAGGGCAGCGTCAAGGTGTTCACCAGCGAGTACCGCGAGGACGAGAACGACCGCCAGGAAGGCCCGTCCCGCAATCTGCCGCGGTGCAACGTCCAGATCGCGGAGCCGATTATCCTGGCCGCGAAGGTCACCGACCCCTGCGACCGCTGCGCCTGCACCTGCAAGTGCGAGTGCGAATGCGGCTGCGGCTGCATCCCGGAATGCATCTGCAACCGGTACGGCGGCAGCTTCTGCGACCCGGACGACTGCAAGTGCGTCTATGTGTCGATCGGGATCTTCACGATCGTCCAGCTGATCCGCAACGTGCAGATGCTGGTGCCGGTCTACGACTTCTGCATGCCCACCAAGGACTGCTCCTGCCCGACGACCGACAGTCCCTGCGACCTGTTCAAGAAGATGTGCTTCCCGGTTGACGAGTTCTTCCCGCCCCAAGCGGACCCGAACAGCTGCGGCTGCGACCGGAAGTAAACCTGAGCAAGTGTTAAAAAGCCCCAGGAGACGGAAACGCCTCCTGGGGCTTGCTTGCGTATTCGTACAAGGCGGGACGGCTTCCCCGCTACAGGCCGATGCCGCCGACCGCCTGTGCAACGGCGGTGGAGCCGAGGTACACCGGGAAGCCCGCCGCCTGCGCCTGGTCCCGGCGGAGCTCTACCGTGGCGGTGATATCCCCGGCCGCACCGCGGCGGCGCGCCTCCCCCTTCGCCGCTTCCAGGGCTTCGGAGCGTGCAAACGCTTCCGCCTGTTCCAGGTCTTCAAAGGTGCGGGGCTGGCTGCAGTATACCACATACCCGGCGGTTTCCTCTATGCCCGCGACGGGGCGCACTTCGACGCTGCGGGAAACGCAGACGTTTCCGACAACCGCCCCCAGCGCGTTGGCCACCTCGTGATGGGTGGGGATGACCGCCCGGGTGCCGAGCATCTGCGCGACCTCGGGCAGGAAGACGCGGATCGGGGCGCCCACCCCCGCCAGCGAGAAGGAGGTGCTCAGCGAGACGGAGAGGCAGCCGCCGGCGTTTCCGGCTTTCTGCCGGTCGTACTGCTCAAGGATGCATTGCTTTATTTCGGCGCTGATGCCGTCCCGCATCCGGCCGGTCGATTCGTTTTCGATCAGGGCCTCCACCACGTTTAGGTAGATCTTCCGCCGTACCTCGTCGTACACGAGCTCGCCCAGCTCGCCAGCGGTGATCCCGAGGTTCCGGGCGACAAAGCGGGCGCCCAGGAGGGAGGCTTCGGCGTCGTAGCGGGCAAAATCCCCCCGCAGGTGCATGACGTCGGTGGGGGTGAGGCCGCAGAGCTGCACCGCCCCTTCCTTCAGCAGGCGGGAAACATTCAGGGAATACACGTCCCTGCCCACCGCCGCGGCGGCCTGCGCGCGGGAGAGGGGGCCGTCCCTAAGTGCCCGGCAGAACGCCCGTTCCTCCGGCGTATACCGCTCCTGCCCCTCAATGTCCCGGACGAGCAGGTAGTGCTCATGCAGGTATTGGGTGTGCCGCTTCCCGCTTTCGGCCAGCTCCCGCAGGGATTCCTTTACCTGGGGGTAGCGTGCCGCGGCTACGCAGAGCGGGACCACCCGGTATTCCTCAAGGATCAGGGAGCCGTCCCGGTAATGCACGGCACTGTCCCCGCCCAAGCCGACGGTCTTGATATACAGCCCGCTGACAAAGGTTTTCCACTTGCCGATGCGCACCCCCTGGGTGACCTTGACCGGGACGCCGTCCCGCACCAGGGCGATATCGGTGGTGGTGCCGCCCATATCAACCACGATGCAGTTTTTCTCCCCCGTGAGGGCTGCGCTGCCCATCACGCTGGCGGCCGGTCCGCAAAGCAGGGTTTCAACCGGGTGGAGCCGGGCAAAGGCCTCGGACATCAGGCTGCCGTCGCTGCGCACGATGACCGTGGAGGGGCGGAGTCCCCGGCGGTCCATAGCCGTGCGGATGGCGGCCAGGAATTCCTCAATGACGGGAAGAAGCTGGGCGTTCAGCAGGGTGCTGGCCCCGCGCTGCAGGCAGTTGAGCTCCGAAAACAGCTCATGCCCGCAGACAACCGGGATGTCAAAATATTCCCGAACGATATCCCGCGCCTGCTTTTCAATCCGCCCGCCGTTGTTCATCGCGTTTATTTCAAGGATCGCCGCGCCGTCCAGCTCCCGGAACGACTGCTGGACCCGCTGACGGAAGAGCTCCCAGTCCGGCTCCTGCCCGCCGTCCCCCGCCGATAGGCCGCCTTCCTCAAGCAGGATTTCGTCGGCGGGAGGAAGGCCGTATTTCCCGCCCAGCTCGTCGATCACTTTGCGGTTGCCGCCGAAAAAGGCCAGCTTGGCCCGCCCGCCTTTGTTTTCCACGCAGGCGTTGGTAGCCAGCGTCGTTGACAGCGAGAGTACGCTGGCTTTGGCGAGGGCTTCGGGGGGCAGGCGGTCCAGGGCGGCGAGGATCCCCTTGGACAGGTTCTCCCGTGTGGTAAGCGCCTTGGCGGTGCCCAAGACCTCCCCCGCGTCAAAATCATACAACACGGCGTCGGTATAGGTGCCGCCGGTGTCAATCCCGATTCCAATCTTCATGCTTTGTCCTCCGTTGCTTTGATGGTCCCATGCGTTCCCCTTTACGGTACCCCTTCAGCCGGAGGAATGGAAGGGAGTTTTTTTGCCTTTTTGGTATTTTTCGGCGGAAATGGGGTGCCCGGAAAAAGCCTGCCGCCGGCCCCGTTCCCAGGGGTGCGGCGGCAGGCGGCCTGCATTGTTCAGTCTCTCATCCCTATCAACGGATTTCGGCGGAAACATCATACCGCCCCTGTTTTTTCAGCAGGCGCACCAGCCCAAAGGTGGCGGCCGCCATGACCGCAAACAGGAGCAGAAGGACATATGGGAAAAGGGACAGCCCGGCGGCCTGGGCCAACAGGCTGAACAGCGGCGGTACGGCCATGATCCCGACATAGGAAGCCGCCATCTGGGTCCCCATCACCGACGGGGCGATGTCCTGCCCGAAGTTGCGAGGGGTCAGGTGGACCAGGTTGGGGAAAAGCGGCCCGTTGCCGAAGCCGATGATAAACAGCCCGACGCCGGCGGCGTATCCAGGCAGGGGCAGCATCAGCAGCAGGATCGCCGCCAGGACGACGCCCTGCCCGATATGGATCAGCCGCCAAGCGGATACCCGGTTGGCCAGCAGGCCGGAAACAAACCGCCCAAGCGCCATGCCGACATAATAAAAGGTAATCATCTGCGCCGCCTGGCTGGCGGATAACCCCTTGGCGCTGACCAGGAAGGTGCTCCCCCAAATGCCGCACAGGTTCTCTATGGCGCAGGAGCCGATGAAGACCAGCCAGACCATGCGAGCGGCCGGCATTTTGGCTATCGCGGCAAAGGAGAGGGGCCGGGCTTCCTCCACCCGCGTTGCGAGCGGGCTTGCCGCGGCCTTTTTCCAGAGCGGCAGGGCCGCCAGGGCCAGGGCGGCGATCCCGGCCTGCACCAGGCCCATCACCCGGTAGCCGTGCCGCCAGTTGTTCTGGTCGGAGAGGGCCAGGGACATCAGGTAAGGGCTCAGCGAGATGCCGATCCCGTAAAAGCAGTGCAGGAAGCTCATATGGGAGGCCTGGTAGTGCAGGGCGACATAGCTGTTCAGGCCGGAATCAATGGCGCCCGCCCCGAGCCCCAGAGGGACGGCGAACAGGCAAAGCCAAAGCAGGCTGGGGGAAAGGGAAAAGCCGAAAATGGCGAACACCGTCAAAAGCGTACTGGCCGCGGTAACCAGCCCGGTGCCGAAACGGTGGATCAGCCGCGCGCTCAAAAGGCTGGAAACCACGGTGGAGCCGGAAATCAGAAGGGTTACCATGCTGGCGGAGGCAACCGGCGCCCCCAGCTCCGGATAGATCGCCGGCCACGCCGTCCCAAAGAGGGAGTCCGGTATCCCCAAACCGATAAAGGTGATGTAGATGACGCAAAGCAGGAGTGTCGCCACAAAGATTCCTCTTTCGCTGATGAATTTTCGGCCGGAGGGCAGGGGCCGCGCTCCCATTGGCGGATCCGTGTTGGCTGTCTGTGCCTTGGGGGAGGGCCATGCTTCTCCGATGTATAACACATCCGCCGAAGAAAGTCAATTGTTTCCGGCTCAAATACAGGGCTTTTGCATATTGGGGTTGCGTTACGAAAAGAGGCCCTGCTTTGACGTGGGCCTCCCCCCTTAGAAAAGAAAACCTGCGGTGCACGACTTGCGGCCGGGCTCAGTCTGAGAGCCGCATGAAAAATATGTTTTTACGGTTGGGGCAGGAGATGAGCTCTCAAACTAAATAAGTAACTTTTTGTAGTAATCTTCCTTTGAGATTGAGTAAATAACAGAATCAAATATTGCATCATCATATCGTTTAAAGCCGTTTTCAATTGTTAATTCATATATAAAGCCGCTTTTTTCAAGAACTGATTTTGAACGTACATTTTGGGGTGTTGTAAAAGCAGATAACAAATCAACATTTAAATCTTCAAATGCATAACTCACCATACATGTAACCGCTTCTGTCATATAGCCGTTATTCCAATAGTTTTCATTTAAAAGATAATTGATCATTTTTGCATAATATCTGCCCCGGTTATTATCCGGATATATTTTGATAAAACCGATAGCCTTCCCGCTTTCTTTTAAAATAATGGCAAATATGCCGTCGGTTTCCACATAGGATTTTAGAATATTCAATGAATCTGCTCTGCATGAGGACGGCTTCCAGCCGCCGATCATACAAGCCGGACTGCACATCAGTTCATGAAAATCCTCTATATCTTCAATGCTCCACTTCCGTAACAGTAATCGTTTGGTATCTAAGTTCTTCATGCGTCCACCCCATAACTGAACAAATAAAAAGCGCCCGTCAAACGACGAACGCTTTTTGGCGGAGATGGAGAGACTCGAACTCTCGCGCCGGTTACCCGACCTACGCCCTTAGCAGGGGCGCCTCGTCACCAACTTGAGTACATCTCCGTGTAGGTGATTTGCCAATCTCTATTTTCACTTTTTCGAAGGCCCTCGAGAAAAGATCGTCCTCTGGCGGAGAGGAAGGGATTCGAACCCTTGGCTCTTGCGAGTCACTGGTTTTCAAGACCAGCTCCATAAACCGCTCGGACACCTCTCCGTGCTGATTAACGGGAATTATAATACCATCTTCCCAGCGAAATGTCAACCGGAAATTGCGCAAACCAGCCTATTTTAATTCAATAACGATCCGGCTGTCGCCGACACGGACCCCCGCGTCCCCGCTGAGGATGGCAAGCAGGCTGCGGTAAAGGAGAACGGGATCGTTTAGGAAATTTTCCCGGATCAGCTGCGCCTGCAGGTCATCCGCCACCCGCAGGGTAAAGGACATCAGCGGGTATTCGTCGTCGTTGATGCAGCAGGTGACATTGCAGCCGTGGGGAAGCTTCTCAATTTTCACCGTGTTTTCCCGTTCTCTCCGGATGCGGGTGAGGAGCTGGAGCGCGGATTTGACCGAACGTTCCCGCAGCGTGTAGGGGATCATCCCGGAAAGGGTGTCCGCCACCTGGCGGCCGGTTTCGGTCAGCGAGAGGGTATCGTCCGGTCCCTCGCTCAAATGGCCCAAGCGGACCAGCTCGTCA
Organism: Candidatus Avimonas faecium; assembly: GCA_904419005.1. Taxonomy (GTDB): domain Bacteria; phylum Bacillota; class Clostridia; order Oscillospirales; family Acutalibacteraceae; genus Avimonas; species Avimonas faecium. The sequence continues at coordinate 21,457 of CAJFQI010000002.1, forward strand.
ATGGCGCTGCCCGTTTCAAAAAAGTTCGCCATCCCGTTGCCGGAAATGATGTCGAGCACCGCTTGGCGGGGCATCGGCTCCCCGGCGCCCATCAGCATATAGCAAACCAATATTTTGATCTCCTGGCTGGTACGGAGCCCGCCGGGCTCCACCCCATCGGAGAAAATCTGTTGTCCCTTCATCGCGCAGAACATCCCTTCCCGGATAGCCTGCCCGCTTTCCGCGTTGCAGGCGGCGCCCGGCGCGGCCTGCCCCCCTTCGCCGAGAGGAGGCGCAACGCCCCGGAGCGTTTTTCTTACTTATTATACCACGGATCCTCCGAAAAGGGAAGCGCTTCAAGAGGCGTTCCCCCCATAGCTGGCGGGGAGCCCCCGGTCCGGCTAGGCGGATCTCCTTTTTCTGGGAAGGGATTGGCATCGTCCGGACGCGAAAGAAGGCATAATGCTTTTAAGGTGCCGGCTTTCTCTCTCCCGTGAAGCGGCCGTTTCCACTGAAAAAGAGGAAAAGAAACGCCCCTTGAAAAGGCGCGGATTTCTGGAGCGGATAAACCGTACCGGGGAAGGGGGCGATCCCGGCAGGCGAGGCCCGTTCCCAGCGGTTGAGGCCCTCTTATCAAACGTCGCCATCGCGCCGCGCATCGGCCGCCCTCCCCGTACAAAAGGCGGAGAGACAGGGACGTAGGGCGGCGGATTCCCCGGCGGCCGGCTCCCATTAAAAAAGGAAAAAGAAAAATCCTGCCGATTTTACTTGACATATCGCGAAAAATCCTGTAGATTTTTAACGATAGGCGAGACCGCCTGGCGGCTCCGCAGGGCAAGCGGGCGCTGCCGGCGGTCATTTTTGAGGAGGGAAACGGATGAGCTTTTTATCCAAAGTCAACGCGTTCTTTTTCCCCTGCTCCAAGGAGTACCCGAAGCTCAGCGCGGGAAAACTGATGCTGCTGGGGCTGCAGCACGCGTTCGCGATGTCCTGCGCTACCATCCTGGTGCCGATCCTGACCGGCATGGACGTTGGGGTGGCCCTGTTTGCTGCCGGGATGGGGACCATTATTTTCCATCTCTGTACGAAGGGACGGATGCCGACCTTTTTGGGCAGCTCCTTTGCCTTCATCGTCTCGCTGCAGGCGGTGATCGGGACCGGGGGCGGCGCGCCGATGTACGGCACGCAGGAGGAAAGCATCCCCTACGCGCTGGGCGGCATCATCTGCGCAGGGGCAATCTACCTGGTGCTGGCGCTGCTCATCAAGCTGTTCGGCGGACGGTTTATGGAGCGGCTTTTCCCGCCGGTTGTGCGGGGCGTGGGGATCGCGATTATCGGGCTGAACCTGGCGACCTCCGCGGTCAACAACATCCAGGGCAACGGGATAGAGATGTTTACCCCCGCGTACTACTGGAGCTGGGGGATCGCGATTGCCGTCTGCCTGCTGGCGATTGTCCTGTCCAGCTACGGCAGGGGGATGGTCAAGATGTCCAGCATCGTGATTGCGCTGGCGGCCGGGTATCTGCTGACGCTGCTGGTGACCAAAATCGGCCTGGCACCCGCCTCCCTGATGTCGCTGGACGCGATCGGGGAGAAGGGATGGTTCGCCGTTCCCAACTTTGTTCTGCCGAAATTCGACTGGAAGGCGATCGGCATGATCGCGCCGATTTCGATCGTTACCTGTGTAGAGCATGTCGGCGACGTGTATGCCAACGGTTCGGTCGTGGGCAAAAACTTCGCCAGGAACCCCGGCCTGCACCGCACGCTGCTGGGCGACGGCCTGGCAACCATGGCGGCCGGCCTGGTCGGCGGCCCGCCCAACACCACCTATTCCGAAAATACGGCGGTGCTGGCGGCGACCGGCAACTACAACCCTGCCTCCCTGCGGGTGGCCGCCCTGATCGCGATCGTCATCTCCTTTTTTGGGAAGGCGGTCGGCGTGGTTGAAACGGTGCCGACCTGCGTGCTGGGCGGCGCATGCATTGTGCTGTACGGCATGATCTCCTCGGTCGGCCTGCGCACCCTGGTGGAGAACCATGTGGACTTTACCAAGAACCGCAACCTCTGCATCGCGGCGGTGATGTTTGTGCTGGCCATCGGCGGCGCGGTGATCGGCGGTCCGGCGTTTAATGTCAGCGGCATCGGCCTGGGGATCCTGGCGGGCATCCTGCTCAACCTGATCCTGCCTGTGAAGAAGGGCGAGGGCGCGGGCTGGATCGCGCACGGCGTGGACGAGGACGACGTGAAAATGGGCGTTTCGGACAATCCCGACGAGGAGCACCTCGTACAGGAGGAGCAGGCACAGGGCTGAACCGCCCGTGTTCCGGCGTATTAAAAGCAAGGGAGAGGGCGGCTTGTCCCTCTCCCTTTTTTATGCTACAATGGAGTCATTCCGACAAAACGGCGAAGGCCGCGGAGAAAACGGCAAGCTCCATTTGCCGCTGTGGGGAGTTGTGTTTTATGCCCATGCAAAAAAAATGCCGCCTTTTTGCCCTGGCTGCGGGCTGCCTGCTGCTGCCGGCGCTGCTTTTTTCCGGCTGCGGGCAGGCGGAGGAAGGGACCTCCTCCGCCGCCCCCACGACGACGGAGACGGCGCCGCCGCTGCTCAGCGTAGATGTTACCGCGCTGCTGAGCGCAGAGGAGATTGGGGATGCCCTGGGGGTAGAGGTCGGGCAGCCGGAATCCTATGAATCGGGGACCATCGCCCACTATTCCTCGGCCGACCTGCAGACCACGGCCGAGATCAGCCTGAAGGAAGGCGAGCGGGCGATGTACGATTCGACCGTCGCCATGGTAGAGGACGCGGTGGATTCCCCCAACCTGGGGGATGCCGCCGTATGGAGCCCGCAGTTTCAGCAGCTGCTGGTTTACGGCAAGGGGTATATGCTCGGCATTACGGTTGATGTCGCGGGCAAAAGCGCCGACGAGTACCTGACGGCGGCCCGCCAGATAGCGGTCCTGCTGCTGGAGAGGCTGTAGGCGCCGGGCGGCCTGCCGCCCGCTTTGGCCCGGATCGACGCGATGGACGGAAGGAGGATATAGTCTTATGGCGATGCAGGATACAATGCCGGACCTCGGCTTTTCTCTGCGGATGCCGCTGTGCAACCGCTGTATCCACCGGGAATCGCTGCTGCTGGAAGGGGCGGACGGCCCGGTGCAGGCGCTGCGCTGCCGGGTGCTCGGCGAAATCCCGGCCCCTCTCCTTGCCTGCGAGCAGGAGGACTGCCCCGATTTTGAGCAGGACGAGGAGCAAGCCCGCCTGTTTGCTGGGCTTTTATAAAAACGAAATCCCCTCCGCGGTTTTTAAACCGTGAACAGCCCCAGATAGTGCGGGCACCAGGATAATTGCGGGGAGAATTGCGCAATGTGGTTAGTGGCTTCAATAGGCTCAGCTTTCTTTGCTGGACTCACAGCGATACTGGCAAAGTGCGGGATCAGAAAAACGGATTCCGATATTGCAACAGCTATCAGGACGATAGTCGTCCTGATCTTTTCATGGTTGATGGTATTCGTCGTCGGCTCAGCCGACCAGCTTACAGAAATACCCCCGCGGTCTTTACTTTTTTTGATTTTGTCGGGTGCTGCAACCGGGGCATCATGGATTTGCTACTTCAAAGCCCTATCCATCGGCGATGTCAATAAGGTTGTCCCAATCGACAAATCAAGCACGGTGCTGAGCGTTTTGCTTGCAATCCTTTTGTTTCACGAAACCGAACACCTCGCGATAAAACTCATTGGGACAGTCTTGTTAGGCATCGGGATTATCTTGATGGTAGAAAAAAAGGAGAGGAAACAAAAGGCGAGCGGGAATACATACATCCTGTATGCAGTTGGCTCTGCGGTCTTTGCAGCGCTGACCTCGATTCTGGCAAAAGTGGGGATTACCGGGGTCGAGTCCAACCTTGGCACGGCCATACGGACGATTGTGGTTCTGGTTATGGCGTGGCTGCTTGTTCTGATCAAAAAGAAAACGTCCCAGCTGAAACGGCTTGACAAAAAAGAACTTATTTTTATTGGATTATCCGGGATTGCCACAGGAGCATCTTGGTTATGTTACTATTACGCAATTCAAAATGGCATCGTCAGCGTAGTGGTGCCGATAGACAAGATGAGCTTGCTTGTGACGGTTATCTTTTCCTATCTTGCCTTCAACGAGAAACTGACAAAGAAAGCGCTGCTCGGCCTGGTATTGATGTTGGCCGGTACACTGGCAATGGCTGTTTTCTCCTAATTGAGGACACGAAAATGGCAGAGGAAACAAACGATGATGACACCTGCATAAGGCGCGCCTTGCCGGGAGCGAAAACGTGCCCGCCCAGCACCGGCAGAGGGAGAGGAACGCCCCGGTTTGCCTTTCCGGTTATGTGGAAAAGCCCTTCGCGCATATCATGAAGCAGACGGAAAAGCAGGCCTTGATCGGTTCCCGCGGGATCCTTGCCGAGCGGCCTCCTCATCCGTATTGCTGAGAAAGGAGCGGTCCATCTACATGTATGCAGTCATCAAGGGAAGGCGGCTGCTGGGGGCGGTCGCTTGCTGCCTGGCTTTGGCGGTGCCCGTCGGGGTGGCCTTCGCGGCGGCGGGGGCGCCCTCCCCGGCAGCGGCCGCCAATGCGGCGAACACCAATTGGGGGCTGAGCTTTCAGGAAAACGGGAAAACGCCGGTCGGCAACGCCTCGGCCGAATTCCTCAAGCAGTATAATGCCTATTACGCGGGAGACCCGGAGGAAAAGGTGATCTACCTCACGTTTGACGCCGGGTATGAAAACGGGTACACCCCATCCATCCTGGACACCTTAAAAAAGCACGGCGTCAAGGCGACGTTTTTTGTCGTGGGGAATTATATAGAAACCGCGCCCGACCTCGTCCGGCGGATGGCGGCGGAGGGGCATACCGTCGGCAACCACACCTATCACCATCCGGACATGTCCAAAATCTCGGATACCGAGGCGTTCCGCCGGGAGCTGGAGTCGCTTGAAGACCTGTACAAGGAAACCACCGGCCAGGAAATGAAGAAATTTTACCGCCCGCCCCAGGGCAAGTACAGCGAAAGCAACCTCCGGCAGGCTAGCGAGCTGGGGTACGCCACCTTTTTCTGGAGCTTGGCCTATGTGGACTGGTATGTGGATGACCAGCCGACGCGGGAGCAGGCGTTTGACAAGCTGCTGCCCCGCATCCATCCCGGCGCGGTGGTGCTGCTGCACAGCACGTCCCAGACCAACGCCGAAATCCTTGACGAGCTGCTCACCAAATGGGAGGCGGCCGGCTATACCTTCGGCACGCTTGACGAGCTCTGCGCCTAAAGCGGCCCCGCCGCCGCAAGGGCCAAAACGGCCTGTGGGGAAAAGCCGCCCGCCTTCCACTCCGATCGGCGTGCGAAGGCGGGCGGCCTTTTTGGCGCGGCGATGCCCCGACAGGGCTCCCGCCGCCGTTATCCGGCGCCGGAGCCAAACAGCGCGCGGATGAGGGGGATCTGCTCCTTGGTCTGCCGGTAGCCCTCCTGCATACAGCCGGCCATTTCCCGGAAGGTCAGCAGGCCGGCCTTTTCCGGGAGCCGGGGATGCAGCAGCAGCGTTTCCCCCCGCGCGACGTATTCCCGCATCCTGGTGGTGAGGATGGTCAGGGAATGGGAGACGATCTCGATCACCCCCTCGCTTTCGGGGGGCTCGTATTCCTCGGATACGTCAACGGCGAGCACCTGCGGCACCCCGGCCGCCAGCAGGAGGTTGACCGGCAGGTTGTCGGTCAGCCCGCCGTCCACCAGGCAGCCGCCGTCCCAGGTGACCGGGCGGAAAACCGCCGGGAAGGCGCAGCTCGCCCGGATGGCGCGGCACAGAGGGGCTTCGGTACTCCAGCGGACGCGGGGGAGGGGGCGCACCCCGGCGAGGGTGTTGGTGTACGCGATGGTTTCCCCGGTGCGGATGTTCACCGCCGGGATGATGGTGCGCAGGCTCAGGTCGTGCATGGCCTTTCCCCCGGCCAGGGAGCAGAGGAAGCGTTCAAGGCGGTCCCCCTTGACCAGCCCCTGCATGGTGACCGGCCGCCGCGTGAGGAGCTGGACGAGCGCGAGAAGCAGCCCCTTGATGTCCGGGTCGATCAGTTCCCGCCCGCTGCGGGACAGGGAAAGCAGAATGTGCTGCAGCCGCTTGGCGGGGATACCGGCGGCGTACAGCCCGCCGACGATGCTCCCCGCGCTGGCCCCGGCCACGGCGGAGGGGTACAGCCCCGCTTCGTTTAAGGCGAGAAGCACCCCGACGTGCGCCGCGCCCCGCGTCCCTCCGCCGGCCAAAGCGATACCGAATCCCATAGCCCGCCGCCCCTTTCCTTCGTTTCCTCGCTGTTTCCGCGTTCGGTTCCATGTTATGGGCCGGGAGAGGCGGTTATGACCGGCGGTCCGGCTCCGGCATGTATTTTTTGGAAAATGGGATGCGGCGGAGCCATGGGCCGGGCGCCGCCCTCCTGTACAGCGGCGACGTACTCCCTCTTTATGAATGATTCTTTAATTTCCGCGCATATGCCTTGCGGAGGGAGGAAAGATACGGTATGATAAAGCCGCTGTAAAAGCATACGGCTATGGAGAGAGCAATGAAGGAGTTTGATTATCTTATGAAAAAAAGCAAGGGCATTCTGCTGGGCGTCCTGGGGGCCCTGGCGCTCGTGGTGATTCTCGTGGTCGTCTGGGGGATCTCCGCCTACAACGGGCTGGTCAACGCCGAGCAGCGGGTGCATACACAGGAAAGCAACATTGAAACCCAGCTCCAGCGCCGCAGCGACCTGATCCCGAACCTGGTCAATACGGTCAAGGGATATGCCGCCCACGAGGAGGAAATCTTCACCGCCCTGGCGGAGGCCCGCGCCAAGCTGAGCGGCGCCTCCTCCCTGGAGGAGATGGACGAGGCGGACAGCGAGCTGAGCAGCGCGCTCAACCGCCTGATGGTGATTGTGGAGAATTACCCGGATCTGAAGGCGGACCAGAACTTCATCGGCTTGCAGGATGAGCTGGCGGGCACCGAAAACCGGATTGCGCAGGCCCGCCGGGATTATAACGAGGCCGTGCAGGAATACAATGGGAAGGTTCGGCGCTTCCCCTCCAACCTGATCGCCGGGATGTTTGGCTTTGAACAGGCGGACCTTTTTGAAAGCGACGAGGGCGCTTCCTCTGTGCCGGAAGTGAGCTTCTGAGCCGCTTTGCAGGGAGGGGGAGATGCCGATGGCAGCGACTGCGGCCGATGCGGCGGTCTGGACGGCGGGGAAAAGGCGGCTCCCGCTGCTGCTTAGCCTGATCGGCCTGGCGGCGGCGTTCACGCTCCCGGCGGCTGCGGCCTCCGCGGATTACCAGCCGACCGAACGCTTTTTTGTCAACGATTTTGCCGGGGTGATTTCCTCATCGGACGCCGAGGAGATCTACGCCCTGGGGGCGGAGCTCCAGGAGAAAACCGGCGCGCAGGTGGTGGCGGTCACCGTCCCGACCACCGGCGGCGAGGATATCCGCCAGTATGGCCTGGACCTGGGCCGGGACTGGGGGATTGGGCAGGAGGATGAGGACAACGGCGTCCTGCTCCTGCTGGTGACCGAGGACCGGCAGGTCAGCATTGAGGTGGGCTACGGCTTGGAAGGCGCGCTCAACGACGCCAAAACCGGCCGGATTCTTGATACCTACGCCACCCCGGATTTTGCGGAGGGGGCGTATTCCTCGGGGATGCGCAAGGCCTACCGCGCCCTGGTCAACGAGGTGTATATAGAGTACGGCCTGGATCCGGTTGATGACGATTACGTCCCGGATTCCCCGGAGGAGGAGGGCGGCGGCCAGAACGTGCTGGCCGCGCTTCCCTTTGTCCTTTTCCTGGCTCTCTTTGCCTTCACCATGGTGCGGAGCCGCACCCGCGGCGGCCCGCCCTTTATCTTCTTCGGCGGCCCCCGCGGCGGAGGCGGCTTCCACGGCGGAGGCGGGGGCTTCGGAGGCGGCGGAGGCGGCTTCCACGGCGGAGGCGGGAGCTTCGGCGGAGGCGGCAGCTCCCGCGGGTTTTAGCCGCCGGCTTGTATTGTGCCCGTTTGCCTCCCGCCGGACGGAACGATACCGGCCGGGCGCGGGAGCCGTTCCGGGATGTGGCGTCGGCCCTGCGGGGCGCACAATTGGAAAATGGAACAGTGAGCGCAAGGGTGTGCGGCAGGACGGGGACGTTGGCCGCGCACCCTTTTTTCGCCCGCTGCGTTTTGCCGGCGTTTGCCGCTCCTTTTTCGTCGCCGAGTCGTCGGATGGGCAGCCGGGGACGCCCCTCCGGTTCCGTTCAGAGGGGCGGAAGGAAAGGGAAAAATTCGCCCAGGGAATAGACTTTTCCTAAGAAGTATACTAAAATAGATGGATAAAAGCCTGCGGGCGCCCGGCGCTGGGACGCCCCGGCAGTATGCCGCCGGAGGGCCTGCCATGCGGAATCGCACCGCCGGCAGGGCGGCTGGAAAAGAATGGACAGGAGGGAGCCCGGATGGAACTGTGGGATCTTTTGAATGAGCGGGGGGAGCCGACCGGCAACACCATGGTACGCGGCGAACGGCTGCGGCTGGGGCAGTATCATCTGGTGGTCCACATCTGGGCGGCGGATTCCCGGGGGAGGCTGCTGATCCAAAGGCGGGCGGACCATCTGGCCTTGATGCCCGGCGTTTGGGCGGTGACGGGCGGCTCGGCCATCCACGGCGAGGACAGCTTGACCGCCGCCCGGCGGGAGCTGCGGGAGGAGCTGGGGATTGCCGCCCGCCCGGAGGAGCTGGAATTTGTCGGCCGGCTGCGCCGCCGCAATTCCTTCAGCGACCTATGGCTCCTCCGGCGGGATATCGCCTTGCAGGAGCTCACCCTGCAAAAGGAGGAGGTGGCCGACGCCCGCTGGGTGACCCGGGAGGAGCTGGAGGCGATGGTGCGGGAGAAAACCTTCCACAACTACGGCCGCCCCTATTTTGAAAAGGTGTTCCGCGCGGTTTACGGCAGTGACGGCGGGGAACCGGGCGCCTCCCCAGGCAAACCGGCCGGCGGACAAGTGAGGCAAGCCCCAAAACGCGCTGGCACAGGGCGCAGGGAGGCTGAGCTCTGCCCGGGAAATGGCTCTGCGCCGCCTTCGGAGGCGAATACGCGGAAAAGGGGAGGAATGGGATGAAACGGCTGTACGTCACCGACCTTGACGGGACGCTGCTCAACAACCGCGCGGCGCTTTCCGCCCGTTCGGCGGCGATCCTTAACAGGCTGATTGAGCAGGGGGCGTGGATTTCGGTCGCCACCGCCCGCAGCCCGATCGGCCTGGCGATGACCAACCTTCGTCAGGTGCGCTTCCGCCTGCCTCTGGTGCTGATGAACGGGGCGCTGCTTTACGACCTGCCATCGTCCCGGATCCTTGAGGGCTGCTGCTGGCAGCCCGGAACCGCCGCGCAGGTGCTGGAAATCTGCCGCCAAGGGGGGAAGACCCCCTTCCTGTACCGGGTGGAGGACGGGAAGATGGACATCGTCTTTACCGGCTTGACCTCGGAGGGGGAACGGGCGTTTTACCGCAGCCGGGCGGAAAAATTCCCCGGCGCCTTCCGGCAGGTTCCCTCCTATCCGCTGGACGAGGCGGTGTACTGCTCGATGCAGGACAGCGAATCGGTCCTCCGCCCGATCCGGGAGAGGCTGCAGGGCCTGCCGGATGTGGCCAGCGTCCTGTACGCCGATACCTACCGGAAGGGAAACTGGTATCTTGAGGTTTTTTCCGCCCGCGCGGGCAAGGGCAACGGCGTCCGCCGGCTCCGCGACCGCTTGGGGGCGCGGGCCGTCACCGCTTTCGGCGACAACGACAACGATCTGCCGATGCTCGCAATGGCCGATACCGCCTGCGCCGTCGCCAACGGGACGACGGCGGTCCGGGAAAAGGCCGACGTGATTATTCCCTCCAACGAGGAGGACGGCGTGGCGGTTTACCTATTGAACGACTTTCGGCCGGACGGACAGGGACGGCCGGATCAAAGGAGCGAGACAATGTGACGAATTTCCTAATCCGTTTGTTTATCCGCAACCCGGAGGACACGGAAAGCAGCGGCGCGCGCTACGCCTACGGACGGCTGGCAGGCGCCGCGGGCTTGTGCGCCAACCTCCTGCTTTTCCTGGCTAAGCTGCTGGCCGGCCTGTTTTCCCAGAGCATGGCGATCGTGGCCGACGCCTTCAATAACCTTTCGGACGCCGGTTCCTCGCTGGTGACCCTGGTCGGCTTCAAGCTTTCCAGCGCGCCGCCGGATAAGGAGCACCCCTTCGGCCACGGGCGGATGGAATACCTCACCGCGATGGCGGTGGCGGTGATGATCATGCTGGCCGGGCTGGAGTTGGCCCAAAGCTCGATTGACAAGATCCTGCACCCGAGCGGGACCGATTTCCAGCTGCTTTCGGTGCTGATCCTGGCCGCCGCGATCGCCGTCAAGCTCTGGATGGCGCTGTTTTACCGCCGCATCGGCAATCGGATTGATTCCGAGGCGTTGCGCGCCGCGGCGGCGGACAGCCGCAACGACGTGATCTGCACCGGCGTGGTGCTCGTTTCTTCGGTGGTCGGCCTGCTGACCAGCTGGGAGATTGACGGCTGGGTCGGCGCGGCAGTGTCGCTGTTTGTCCTTTGGTCCGGCTTTTCCGTGCTCAAGGACACGGTGTCCCCCCTGCTCGGCCAGGCGCCCGACCCGGAGATGGTGAAGGGTATCCGCTCCATGGTGCTATCCCACGAGGGGGTCATCGGCGTGCACGACCTGATGGTGCACAACTACGGCCCCGGCCGGTGCGTGATTTCCCTGCATGCGGAGGTGCCCGCGCATGAGGATTTGCTCCAGAGCCACGATCGAATTGATTGCATTGAAAAGGAGATTGCGGGGAAATATAACGCCGTGGTCTGCATCCATATGGATCCGGTCAATACCGACGATCCCCGGGTGGAGCATCTGCTTACGCTGACGCGGGATATCCTGCACGGCATTGACCCCAGCCTCAGCCTGCACGATTTCCGTGTGGTGTTCGGCCAGACCCACACCAACCTGATCTTTGATGTGGTGGTGCCTTACGGCTACAAGGGCGCGGACGGCCTGTGCGGCGAAATCCAGCATGAGCTGTGGCAGAGGGACCCCCATTTGTTTGCGGTGGCTACGGTGGAGCACAGCTATACCTGAGACCTACAGGAAGGGGCGGGCCTATACGCAGGGCGCTTTAAGGCGTTTTGCCCGAGGAAAACGAGGAGGAAACAAGGAGATATGGCGGGATATATTCTTTATAACGGCTTCTGGAACCCGGACGGCCCGCCCGACCCGGTGTTAAGGCTGGAGGCCGCCGCACAGGCCAGGGGGAGGACGCTGACCCCGGTCCCCAACAACAAAGCGGTCGTCGAATTTTCCGGCGGGATCACCGTCTCCGGCTTTGACGCGGAGGATTTCGCGCTGTTCTGGGACAAGGACATCCGGCTGGGACGGGCCCTGGAGGCCATCGGGGTGCGGCTGTATAATCCCGCCGCGGTTGTGGAGCTCTGCGACGACAAGGCCGCCACCCATTGGAAGCTGGCGGCCCAGGGGATCCCGATGCCCCGTACCCTGGTCGCGCCCATGACCTATGTGCGCATGGACGAGGAACCGTCCCGCCTGTATCTTGAGCGGGCGGAGGAACGCCTGGGCTTCCCGATGGTGGTCAAGGAATGCTACGGCTCCCTGGGCGGGGAGGTCTATCTCGCCCATAATGCGGCGGAGCTGCGCGCCCTGGCGGAGCATATGGGATCCCGGCCCTTCTTCTGCCAGGAGTTTATCGGGGAAACCGCCGGGACGGACCTGCGGGTCTATGTGGTGGACGGCCGCCCCGTGGCGGCGATGCGCCGCCGCTCCGACACCGACTTCCGCGCCAATATCGGCAACGGGGGGCACGGGGAAGCCTATGCCCTCACCGAGCAGGAGGCGGAGCTGGCGGTACGCTGCTGCCGGATCCTGGGCGCGTATTTTGCGGGGGTGGATCTGCTGTGGGAGGCGGACGGCACGCCGCTGGTGTGCGAGGTGAATTCTAACGCCCATATGGCGGGCATCACCGCCTGCACCGGCGTAGATGTGGCGGGCGAAATTGTCAATTTTGTTTTCTCCCAGGAACGTCAGCGGTGAGTTGGCGGACGATATATTCAGCCAGCCGATTAGAAGGGCGGGAGGGTTAACCCTCCCGCCCTTCAAGCGTGAGCTGCGCTTTGACCTTGCCCATGACCCCGTCGAACTGGGCGGGGGTGAGGGACTGTGCCCCGTCGCAGAGAGCGGCCTTGGGGTTATTATGCACCTCAATCATCAAGCCGTCCGCTCCGGCCGCGACCGCCGCCTTGGACAGGGGCTCCACCAGCCAGGGGATGCCCGCCGCGTGGCTGGGATCAACGATCACCGGCAGGTGGGAATGGTGCTTGAGCAGCGGTACGGCGGAGATATCCAGTGTGTTGCGGGTGGCGGTCTCAAATGTGCGGATGCCTCGCTCGCACAGGATAACCTGCTCGTTGCCCCCGGCCAGGATGTATTCCGCGCTCATCAGGAATTCCTCCATCGTGTTGGCCAGGCCCCGCTTGAGAAGCACCGGCTTGCCGCAGTGCCCCAGCGCTTTGAGCATTTCAAAATTCTGCATGTTGCGCGCCCCCACCTGGATCACGTCCACGTCCCGGAACAGGCCGAGATGGGAGAGATCCATGATCTCGGAGACGATGGGAAGGCCGGTTTCCTGCTTGGCCAGCAGCAGCAACTCCAGCCCTTCGGCGTGGAGACCCTGGAAGGCGTAGGGGGAGGTGCGGGGCTTGAACGCGCCGCCCCGCAGCAGCTTGGCGCCGCTCGCCTTGACCGCTTTGGCCACAGCGACGATCTGCTCCTCGGTTTCCACCGAGCAGGGGCCGGCGATCACGCTGAAATGCGGGCCGCCGAATTGCGCGTCCCCTACGGCGACGACGGTGTCGTCCGGATGGAATTTCCGGTTGGCCGCCTTGTACGGTTCGGATACCCGTTTGACATCCTCCACGATGTCGTTGGCCCGCACCGATTCCAGGTTTACGCGGGAGGTGTCGCCCACCAGCCCTACAATGGTGGTGTGCTCGCCGTCGCTGCGGTGGCAGGTCAGGCCCTGGGCCTCCAGGCCGTGCAGCAGGCCCTCCACCTTCTGCTCGTCCGCGTTTTGCTTTAGGATGATAATCATACCGGTTCCTCCTGTTTGTTTAGAAAATAAAAACGCCGGCAGGCTCTGTCGTGCAGAACCCGCCGGCTTTGAAAGCGTGTTTCAAAGGCGCCGCCATGGGACGGCCCGGGGACAGCACAAACAGCCCGAACGAATGCCGTTCAGGATCGCATAGCGGTAATATCGGGTGGTTTGGGCCGCTGCCGGGATATGTGCCATCGCCGTTTCCTCCTTTTGTGTTTGCTGCTTTAAAGTGTAACAGCATTTCCCGGCCTTGTCAAGTGGAAGAGGGGATAGGAGGGGGATGTTTTTCGTCGGCTTGTGCCGGCGTGCGGATGCTGCCTTCCGTATTTCGGGGGCTGTCGGTTCCCATGGGAACCGGCGCAGGGACGGGCAATTCCAGGCAAATTGTCCGGAGGATTCCTGCCCGAACATGAGGAAATAGACAAAAGCAAAAATTTTGGCTTTTCCTCCTTGCATTTTTACAGCGGTTGTGCTATCATTCTACTGTTAATGCTTGGCCTTCCTGAAAGAGGTGACAATACCATGAAAGAGAATATTCATCCGAAGTATGAAAAGGCGACCATCACCTGCGCATGCGGCGAGGTGATTGAGACCCGCTCCACGAAGGGCAACCTCCGCGTGGAAATCTGCTCGAAATGCCACCCGTTCTTTACCGGCAAGCAGAAGCTGGTCGATACCGGCGGACGCGTTGACCGCTTCAAGAAGCGCTTTGGCATGAAAGACGAGAAATAAGCAGCGGCTTTATCGGGCAGCGCGCAGGCGCTGCCCTTTCTCGTATCCCGCCGGGGCGCGTCCCGTGCCGTGGAGGCGGCGGAAAGCCTTCCCGGCGGGGCCGTCTGCGTTCCGGCGGAGGGCCGCAGCAAAAGGAGGGGGCGGGCCGTGGACACCGTATACCGGACAATTGAAAAGCAGGCTTGCGCGGAATTTGTGGAACGGCGCTCCCGCTTCCTGGGGGCGGTCTGCCCCGTGACGGACGAGGCGCAGGCCCAGGCCTTCATCGCCCGCAGGAAGAAGGAGCACTGGGACGCCAGCCACAACGTCTATGCCTATGTGCTGCGCCAGGGGCAGATCCGCCGCTATTCCGACGACGGGGAGCCGCAGGGCACCGCCGGCATCCCGGTGCTGGACGTGCTGCTTAAGGAGGGCCTGACCGACGTGGCGGTGGTGGTGACCCGCTATTTCGGCGGAGTGCTGCTGGGCGCGGGCGGGCTGGTGCGCGCCTATACCCACGGGGCGAAAATCGCGGTAGACGCCGGCGGCGTGGTGGAAATGCGGCTGTGCGACCGGGCGCTCATCCGCTGCGATTACGCGCAGTACGGCCGGGTCGCCTCGCTGGTGCCGGAGGCGGGGGGCGTGGTTGCCGACACCCGCTATACCGACCGGGTGGAGGTGGAGTTCCTGCTGCCCCGCGGGCTGCGGGAGCCGATGCAGAAAAAGCTGACCGAGCTGAGCGCCGGCACCCTGCACATAGAGGTGACGGGGGAGGAATACGCGCCGTTTTCCCCGCCTGCGCCTTGACGGGGCGGTACGGGAAATACGCGGCGGAGGAGGGCCTTATATGCTGAAGGCGGTTTTGTTCGACATGGACGGGCTGATGTTTGACACCGAGCGTCTCTGTATGCGCGCCTGGGATTACGCGGGGGAGCGGCTCGGCTTAGGCAAGGCCGGCTATATGGTGCTCAAGACCCTGGGGGTCAACCCGGCCGCCGCCGACGCGATATGGCGGGAGGAATTCGGAGGCCGGTACGACCCGGAGCGCCTGCGCGCCTATACCAAGGAGTACCGGGAGCGGTATTTTTCCGAAAACCCCGTCCCGGTCAAGCCGGGGCTGCGGGAACTGCTGCGCTTTTTGCGCGATAGGGAGGTCCGGACGGCGGTGGTGTCCTCAACCCCCGAGAAGGACGTCCGCTTCCTGCTTGCAAAGGCGGGGGTGGACGGCTGCTTTGAAACGGCGGTCTGCGGGGATATGGTGCCCCGCTCCAAGCCCGACCCGGCGATTTATCTTGCCGCCTGCGCCCGCCTTGGGGTGCCGGCGGAGGGGTGCGTCGCGCTTGAGGATTCCCGCAACGGCCTGTTCGCCGCTTACCGGGCGGGCTGCCTCCCGGTCATGGTGCCCGACCTTTGGCAGCCGGACGGGGAAACCCGCCGGATTTTGTTCGGCCTCCTGGACAGCCTGGGGCAGGTCCCGGCTTTCCTTGTACAAAAGGGGCTGCTCCCTGCCGGCTTGGCATAGGGGACGGATCTTGTTCGGCTTCCCGGGTTCGTAAGCGGACGGTCTATGGACAGGCCCCGGGCGGATCGTCCGGCAATTTATCCGGACAGGCAGGAAAAAGCGCGGCAAAAAGGGACGGCCTTTTTCCGCGTTTTTGTTCTTTTCGCCTGTTTTTCCGGAAGCAAGGAAAAACTTTGGCGAACAGGGAGGAAAAAGACACACAAAACGCGTATAGTATTTTTAGAAAGGGAAAACCCAAAGCCTGCGGTCGGCCTCCGGGAGGCCGGCATACGATGGCGCGGCAGGGTGCCGGCCCGGCGCCGTTTTAGCCGAGATGTCTCGGCGGCAGGGAGGCGCCGACGCTGTGCCGCATCATTTGTACCGTTGCCCTGCCGCCGGCTTCCGCCGTGTAACACCGGACAGGGCGGCGTGCCGGCGTCCGGCGCTTCCAAAAGGCCGTTCAACGAAGGGAAAGGGGTGGCCGAAGTGACAAGCCGAGAACGTACTGAGAAACTGGAGCTCCAGCTCCTGGACTCCCGCGCGGCGTTTGCCGCCCGGACCAAGGGACGGGAGCGGGAGGAGGAGCCATGCGCCTACCGCACGGCCTATCAGCGGGACCGCGACCGGATCCTGCACTGCAAGGCCTTTCGCCGTTTGAAGCATAAAACGCAGGTCTTCCTCTCCCCGGAGGGGGACCATTACCGCACCCGGCTCACCCATACGCTTGAGGTTTCCCAGATCGCCCGCACCATCGCGCGGGCGCTCCGTCTTAACGAGGACCTGACCGAGGCGATCTCCCTGGGGCACGACCTGGGGCATACCCCCTTCGGCCACGCGGGGGAGCGGGCCTTGGACGACCGGATGGAGGGCGGCTTCCGCCATTACGAGCAGAGCGTGCGGGTGGTGGAGCGGCTGGAAAACGACGGCCGCGGCCTCAACCTGACCTGGGAGGTGCGTGACGGCATCCTCCGCCACACCTGCGGGCAGCAGGCAGCTACGCTGGAAGGGCGGATCGTCCGCCTGGCCGACCGGGTGGCCTATATCAACCACGATATTGACGACGCGGTGCGCGCCGGCGTGCTGCGGGAGGAGGACGTCCCGGCGGATATCCGGGCCGCCTTGGGCGATCGCCGCACCGCCCGCATTGATACCCTGGTGACCGCGATTGTGGAACACAGCGGGGACGACATCGGCATGGATGAAGCGACCGCTGCCGCGTTTGAAAAGCTGCACCGCTTTATGTTTGAGGCGGTCTACCGCAATCCCGCCGCCAAAAGCGAGGAGGCCAAGGTGGACGGCCTGATCGGCCGGATGTTTGATTATTTCGTGCAGCATCCGGAGCGGCTGCCGGCGGAATACCGCGGCATCTGCGAAAGCGAGGGCGTGCATCGCGCGGTGTGCGATTACATCGCCGGCATGACCGACAACTACGCGTTGGAGGTATACGACGAGCTGTTCATCCCCCAGGGCTGGCGGATCAAGTCCTTTTGACGGCCTGCCGTCAGGGACGGGACGCAGGAGGGCTTTATGCCGTATGTTTCCCGCCGTCCCGCCGTATACTATAGCGAAACGGCGCGCCCGGCGGGCTCCGGGCATCCGAGGCGCGACCCGTTGTTGAGAAAGGAGGGGTTACCGTGCCGCTGCCGGACAGCTTTCTACAGGAACTGATCAGCCGCAATCCGATTGAGGATGTGGTGGATTCCTATGTCCGCACCAAACGGCGCGGGCGTACCGCGGTGGGGCTCTGCCCCTTCCATGGGGAAAAAACCCCTTCCTTTACCGTATACCCTGAGACCGCGTCCTTTTACTGCTTCGGCTGCGGGGCGGGCGGGGACGTCATCACCTTTATCAAAAAGATTGAAAACCTCGACTATCTTGACGCGGTGCGCTTCCTGGCCGACCGCGCGGGGATGAAAATGCCGGAGGACAAGGCCGACGACGCGGTATCCCGCCTGCGCCTGCGGGTGCTTGAGGCCAACCGGGACGCGGCGCGGTATTTCCACTCCGTGCTGTATTCGCCGGCCGGCCGCCCCGGGCTGGAGTATTACCACAGCCGCGGCTATACCGACAACACCATCCGCCGTTTCGGCCTGGGCTACGCGCCGGAGGGCTTCCACAACCTGCTGGACCACCTGCGCGGCAAGGGCTACCGGGACGACGAGCTGACCGCCGCCTTCTTAGCGGCGCGGAGCCGCAACGGCTCCGGCCGCCTGTACGACATTTTCCGCAACCGGGTGATGATCCCGATTATTGATATCCGGGGCAACGTCATCGCCTTTGGCGGCCGGGTGCTCGACGATTCCAAGCCCAAATACCTCAACACCTCCGACACCCTGGTGTTTAAAAAGACCAACAACCTCTTCGCCCTGAATTTCGCCAAGGCTTCAAAGGAGGGGCGCCTGATCCTGTGCGAGGGCTATATGGATGTGATCGCCCTGCACCAGGCCGGGTTTACCAACGCGGTGGCGGCGCTGGGCACCTCCTTTACCGAGGAGCACGCCCGCCTGATCGCCCGGTATGCCGACGAGGTGATCCTGGTCTTTGACGCGGACGCCGCGGGGCAGAAGGGCGCCAAGCGGGCGATCGGCCTGCTGCGGGAAACCGGGGTGCATATCCGGGTGATCACCATCCCCGACGGCAAGGACCCGGACGAGTTCCTCAAGCACAACGGGCCGGAGCGGTTTAAGCTCCTGATTGACCGCTCGGCCAACGACGTCGAATACCAGCTGATTGACCTGGGCCGCCGCCATCCGCTGGATACGGCGGACGGGCGGGTTGCCTACCTGCGGGAAGCGTCCCAGCTCCTGGCCCGGCTGAGCAGCCCGGTTGAACGGGATGTCTATGCCGGCAAGCTCGCCTCGGAAATGGGGGTGGGCAAGGAGGCAATCCTTTCCCAGGTGGAGTATTATATGGCCGCCCAGCGCCGGAAGCAGGAGAAAAAGCAGCTTTCCCAGGCGGTGCGCCGGGCGGAGGAGGGGACCCGCAAGGTCAACCCGGAAGCGGACAAGCATCTGCGGGCCTCCCGGGCGGAGGAAGGGCTGCTCGGCCTGCTGATCCTGAACCCCGACTACCTCAAGGCGGTGTCTCAGGAGCTGCCGGCCGAGGAAATGGTTACCGCCTTTAACCGCACCCTGTATTCCCGGCTGCTCGACCGGCATCGGCAGGGGCTGCTGATTGAGCTGGCGTTTCTGGCCGCCGACTACGATGCGGACGAGATGGCCTATATCTCGCATATGGTGCAGACAGCGAGGGAGGCTGCCCAGACGCCGGAGCAGGCGGCTGCCTACGTCAAGGTGATCCGGGAGGAGCACGCAATGGCTGGGCTGCAGGACCCCGGCTCCCTGCCGGACGACGCGATCCAATCCCTGCTGGCCGCCATGCGGGAACAGAAAAAATAAAGCCGGAGGCTCTCCGCCTGCGGTCGTAAATAAGCGGGCTTACCCGGATGCGGTTCCGCCCGTAAAGGAAGAGGAATTTCAATGAGCACAAACAGCAACACGCAGGAACGCAACACGCCCTTGGCGGAGGAGAAGACGGCGAAAACGACGAATCCGCCGGAAAGGGAGGCTCCCGCCGAGAAAGCGGAAACCTCCGGGAAAAACGCCAAAAGCGCCAAGCCGGCCGCGGGGGAGGCAGCCTCCGCCAAGCAGACCGCCAAAAAGGACCGCAAGACGATCCTCAACGAGCTGCTGGAGCTGGGCCGCTCCAAGGGCAAGCTGACGACGCAGGAGATCCTTGACGCGCTGGAGGATGTGGAGTTTGATCCGGAGCAGATGGATAAGCTCTACGACGCGCTTGAGGCACAAAATATCGAGATCATTGATGATTTTGAATCGGATTCCTTCGCCGACTTGGATTTTGTGCTGGATACGCCCGATTCGGAGGAGATGGAGCCCGCGGCCGGCGCAGAGGGCATCGCCATTGACGACCCGGTCAAGGTGTACCTCAAGGAAATCGGCCGGGTTCCCCTGCTTTCGCCGGAGGAGGAAATCGACCTGGCGATCCGGATTATGAACGGGGACGAGAAGGCGAAAAAACGGCTGTCGGAGGCCAATCTCCGCCTGGTGGTCAGCATCGCCAAGCGGTATGTCGGGCGGGGGATGCAGTTTTTGGACCTGATCCAGGAAGGAAACCTCGGCCTGATCAAGGCAGTGGAGAAGTTCGACTATACCAAAGGCTTCAAATTCTCCACCTATGCGACCTGGTGGATCCGGCAGGCCATCACCCGTGCCATCGCGGACCAGGCCCGCACCATCCGCATCCCGGTGCATATGGTGGAAAC
Organism: Candidatus Avimonas faecium; assembly: GCA_904419005.1. Lineage (GTDB taxonomy): Bacteria > Bacillota > Clostridia > Oscillospirales > Acutalibacteraceae > Avimonas > Avimonas faecium. The sequence goes on from CAJFQI010000002.1 coordinate 41,115, forward strand.
CATCAACAAGGTCAAGAAGGTTTCCAGCCAGCTCCTGCATAAAAACGGCCATGAGCCGACCGCGGAGGAAATTTCGGAAGAGCTGGATATGCCGGTTGACAAGGTGCGGGAGATCATGCGGGTCGCCCAGGAGCCGGTTTCGCTGGAAACCCCCATCGGCGAAGAGGAGGATTCCCATCTCGGCGACTTTATCCAGGACGACGAGGCGCCCGCCCCGGCGGACGCGGCTTCCCATACCCTGCTGAAAGAGCAGCTCGGCGACGTGCTTTCCACCCTGACTGCCCGGGAGGAGAAGGTGCTCCGCCTGCGCTTCGGGCTGGAAGACGGCCGCCCCCGCACGCTGGAGGAAGTGGGCAAGGAATTTGACGTTACCCGCGAACGGATCCGTCAGATTGAGGCCAAGGCGCTGCGCAAGCTGCGCCATCCGAGCCGCAGCAAAAAGCTGAAGGATTTCCTGGACTGATGGACGGGATAAGGAAGGCGTTGGCCATGAAAAGGGAGGCGGCGGCTCGTGCATATTAACCTTGAATCCGATTACGCGGTGCGGCTGGTGTACTGCCTTTCCCGCGCGCCTCACCGGCTGGATGCCCAGACGATCGCCGAGCGCACCGGCGTCTCTCTGCGGTTCACCTTAAAGATCATGCGCAAGCTGGTGGCGGCGGGAATCGTTAAATCCTTCAAAGGGGCGCGCGGCGGCTACACCCTTGCCCGGGCGTCGGGGGAGATCAGCCTGCGGCAGGTGATTGAGGCTGTTGAGGGCCCTTACCGGTTCAGCCGTTGCGTGGACGGCGATTACGCCTGCAATTGTTCCGACGGGATGTCCTGTCCCTTCCGCATGGTCTTTGACGAGGTGACGCAGATGGTGGTGCACAAGCTGGATGCGGTCACCTTCGATTCCCTGGCTTTGGCCGGGGCCGGCTCGCTAGAAGCCGAGCCTGTGGGGGAAAACCCCGCGGAAAAGGGCCCCGCGGCAAGAACCTCCGCCGGAGAATAGGCAGCCTGCTAGATGCGAGGACCGGGGCGGCGCCCCGGTCCTCGCTGGCGCTTCACCCCAATATGCAGGGGAAGCCGTACCCTGGAAGGCTGTCTGGCCCTGCCGGCTTCTTGCGCAGAAGCCGGCAGGGCCGCTCTATCCGCATCCTGTGGCTTTCTGCCTGCGGCTGACGGCCCGGTGCACCGCCTTAGGCATTTCTTAAGCCGGGCGCCGCCGCCCGTTTTTTGGTTGAAAAAAGGGTCGGATTTTGGTATACTAATTAAATCAGCATTCGGCTGGATTCGGCGGCGTTCCGTCCCTCCGGCCGGCCTGCCGGGCGGGCTCGCAGCCTGCGGAGAAGGCGGCGGGGGCTGTAGTCGGGGCCAGCGGCCCTTTTGGAAAGGAATCGTTTCACAGATGTCGCTTACGTCAAAAATCCGTCGGATCCCTCCTGAGGAGCGGGAGCGCCAGCGCGGCTTTGAAGAAAAGGTGCGCGCTTATTATGCCGCCCGCCGCGGGGGCGGGGATTACGGCGCACCGCTGGCCTGCGTGCGCACCTACGGCTGCCAGCAGAACGTCTCCGATTCGGAGCATATCAAAGGGATGCTGGCCGAAATGGGGTTCGGCTTTACCGAGGAGCCCGAGCAGGCGGATTTGATCCTTTTCAATACCTGCGCGGTGCGGGAGCACGCCGAGGACCGGGTGTTCGGGAATGTGGGGGCGCTCAAAAGCCTCAAGCGCCGCCGTCCGGGGGTGCTGATCGGCCTTTGCGGCTGCATGGTGCAGCAGGAGCATGTGGCCGAGCGGCTGAAAAAAAGCTATCCCTTTGTCGGGCTGGTGTTCGGCACCCATGTGCTGCATCGCTTCCCCGAGCTGCTCTATGAGGCGCTGGGAGGCGTCCGGGTGTTTGAACGCCCGGCAGAGGACGGCGTGATCGCGGAGGATATCCCGGTTTACCGGGACGGGAAGTTCAAGGCGTTCCTTCCGATTATGTACGGGTGCAACAACTTCTGCACCTACTGCATCGTCCCCTATGTGCGGGGGCGGGAGCGCAGCCGCGATCCGGAGCGCATCGTGCAGGAGGCGCGGGAGCTGGTGCGGGAAGGGTACCGGGAAATCACCCTGCTCGGGCAAAACGTCAACTCCTACGGTAAGGGGGCGGAGCACGGGGTGGATTTCCCTGAGCTGCTGCGCCGCATCAACGCGATTGAGGGGGATTTCCTGATCCGCTTTATGACCTCCCACCCCAAGGACGCGACGCCTCGGCTGTTTGACACCATCGCGGAGTGCGAGAAGGTGGCCCGGCATTTCCACCTGCCCTTCCAATCCGGCAGTAACCGCGTCCTGAAGGCGATGAACCGGGGCTACACGCGGGAGCAGTATCTGGAACTGATCCGTTATGCCCGCCGGGTGATCCCGGGCCTGTCGTTTACCAGCGACGTGATCGTCGGCTTCCCCGGCGAAACCCGGGAGGATTTTGAGCAGACCCTTTCCCTGATCCGGGAGGTGGGGTTCACCTCCCTGTTTACCTTCATCTTTTCTCCCCGCCGGGGTACGCCGGCCGCCGCAATGGACGACCCGGTCCCGGCGCAGGAGAAATCCGCCTGGTTCCGGGAGATGACCGCCGAGCAGGAAAAAATTGCCGCGGCCCAATCGGCGGCGATGGTGGGGCAGACCCGCCGGGCGCTGATTGAGGCTGCCGCGGACGGATACCTTGAGGCGCGGCTTCCCGAGAATATTGTGGTGCGGGTGCCCGGCGACCCGGCCTTGGTCGGCCGGTGGGCCGATGTGGAAATTACCGCCGCCCGCAGCTGGATTCTGTCCGGGCAAATCGCGCGGGTCCATTAAGCGGGGATAAACGCCGGCGGGAGCCCGCGAAAAAATAAAAAAGAAAGCAGGAAGCAGTATGCAGGAATCTATGGATACCATTATCGCCATGGCGCGTTCGATCGGCAGGGAGCTTCAAAACGACGAGCGCTTTGTCCGCACCCAGCTGGCGCAGAACGCGGCGGACGAGGATAAGGAATTGCAGGACCTGATTGGGGAGTTCAACCTAAAGCGTATCGCGCTCAACCAGGAAAGCACCCGCGAAGAGAAGGACGGCGAGAAGATCCGGAAGCTTGACGGGGAGATCCGGGATGTCTACGCCCGGCTGATGGCCAACGAGCATATGCAGGCGTACCAGGCCGCCAAGCAGGAGCTGGATCAGCTGATCAACAACGTGACCACCATCATCGCCTTGTCCGCCCAGGGGCAGGACCCCGATGAAATCGAGGAATCCGCTGGCTGCGGCGGCGACTGCTCCGGCTGCGCAGGCTGCCATTGACGGGCTGCCGAGGGACGCATCGGCGGGCGGCCTGTACAGCACCCGCTGGGGCTGCGCAGGGCTGGACGCAGGGGCACGGCAAGCACGGGGAAACCGTACGTGATGAACGGAAAGGACGATCGCCATGGCGGAATTGACGCCGATGATGAAGCAGTATTTTGAAATCAAGGAGCAGCATGAGGACTGCATCCTCTTTTTCCGCCTGGGCGATTTTTACGAGATGTTCTTTGACGACGCAAAGCTCGCGTCCAAGGAGCTGGAGCTGACCCTCACCGGCCGGGACTGCGGGCAGGAGGAGCGGGCGCCCATGTGCGGCGTCCCGTATCATTCCTGCGAAGGCTATATCGCCCGGCTGGTTGCCCGCGGGTACAAGGTGGCCATCTGCGAGCAGATGGAGGATCCCGCGACCGCCCAAGGCTTGGTCAAGCGGGACGTCATCCGGGTCATCACGCCGGGCACGGTCATTGAGGGCAGCATGCTGGACGAGGGGAAAAACAACTACCTCTGCGTGCTGTTTATGGGGGACGGGGCGGCGGACGCCGGGCTCTGCTTTACCGACTGCTCGACCGGCGAGCTCCATCTCACCCAAATCAAGGGGCAGGACGTCGCCCTGCGCGTGACCAATGAGCTCGGCCGCTTCGCCCCAAGCGAGGTCCTGCTCAACGACGCCGCCCAGGGGCAGGAGACGGTGACCGCCTTTATCCGCGAAAGGCTCAGCGTTACCCCGCAGCTCGGCGATGCGGAGGGCTTCGACTACAACAAGGCGGTGGAGCGCATCCTGGCGCATTTCCATAAGGCGTCCCTGGAGGAAATGGGGCTGGAGGGGATGTTCTCCGCCGTGCGGGCGCTCGGCGGGACGCTGCATTACCTGTATGCCACCCAGATGAACGGGCTGGAGCGGGTCAACAACCTTGAGGTGTATTCCGACGTGCAGTTCATGCGGCTGGATCTGACCGCCCGCCGGAATCTGGAGCTGCTCGAAACCCTGCGCAACAAGGAGAAGAAGGGGACGCTGCTCTGGGTGCTTGACCACACCAAGACCGCGATGGGCAAGCGGCTGATCCGCAGCTGGATTGAGCAGCCGCTGATCAACCCGGCGCAGATCCTGCGCCGGCACAACGCGGTCGATGAGCTGGTGGGCGACGCCATGCTGCGCGGCGACCTGGCCGAGTACCTGCGGGATATCTACGACCTGGAACGGATCATGACCCGCGTGGTGTATGGGAGCGCCAACGGGCGGGAGCTGCGCTCCCTGTCCCAGACCATCCGCCGCATGGACCCGATCCGGGAGCGGATGGCCGCGGTGAAATCCGCCCTGCTGTGCGAGACGCGGGACGAAATCGACCCGTTAAGCGACGTGTACAGCCTGATTGAAAGCGCGATTGTAGAGGACCCGCCCTTCTCCGTGCGGGAAGGCGGGATCATCAAGGAGGGCTTCAACGCCGAGGTGGACGAGCTCCGCTTTGAGATGTCGGACGGCAAGGGCGTTATCGCCCGCATTGAAGCGCAGGAAAAGGAGCGCACCGGCATCAAGGGGCTGAAGGTCGGCTATAACCGGGTCTTCGGCTATTACATAGAGGTGTCGAAATCCTATACCGGCGAGGTGCCGGACACCTATATCCGCAAGCAGACCTTGGCCAACGCCGAGCGGTACATCACACAGGAGCTGAAGGATCTGGAGGCGCGGGTCCTCGGGGCAAAGGACCGGGTGGTGGCGCTGGAATACCAGCTGTTTACCGAGGTGCGCCTGAAGGTGGCCGGCGAGCTGCACCGCATCCAGTCGACTGCGCAGGCGATCGCCCGGCTGGACGTGCTCTGCTCCTTTGCCGAGACCGCCCAGCGCAATAAGTACACCCGCCCCCTGATCGACCTCAAGGGGGAGATCGTCATCAAGAACGGCCGCCATCCGGTGGTGGAGGCGATCCAGGACACCCCCTTTGTCCCGAACGACACCCTGCTGGATAACCACGAGAACCGGGTCGCGCTGATCACCGGGCCGAATATGGCGGGAAAATCCACCTTCATGCGGCAGACGGCGCTGATCGTGCTGATGGCGCAGATCGGCTCCTTCGTCCCGGCGGACAGCGCGAACATCGGGATTGTCGACAGCATCTTTACCCGTGTCGGCGCGTCGGACGACCTGGCCTCCGGCCAGTCCACCTTCATGGTGGAGATGAACGAGGTCGCTTCGATTTTGAAGAACGCGACGGCGAAAAGCCTGATCGTTTTTGACGAGATCGGACGGGGCACCTCCACCTTTGACGGGATGAGCATCGCCCGGGCCGTGCTGGAATATGTGGTCAAAAAGGTGGGGGCCAAGGCGCTCTTTGCCACCCATTATCACGAGCTGACGGCCATTGAGGGCGAGGTCGACGGGGTTAAAAATTACAATATTGCCGTCAAGAAGCGGGGGGACGACATCACCTTCCTGCGCCGGATCGTCCGCGGCCCGGCGGACGACAGCTACGGCATTGAGGTCGCCAAGCTGGCCGGGATCCCGGAGGCGGTGGTTTCCCGCGCCAAGGAGATCCTGCACGGCATTGAAAGCGGGGACATCCCGGCCGACGGGCGCGGCGCTTCATCCAAGGACCGCTTTGAGCGGGAGGACGGGCAGCTCTCCCTCCTGCCGGCGGGGGACAGCGAGGTGGTCCGGCGGCTCAAGGAGATTGATGTGAACACCCTCACGCCCATTGAGGCGCTGCAAACCCTGTACGAGTTGACCAAGCTGGCGGACGCGTATTAACGGCCGATATAAACACAAGGAGGGAAAATCCCTATGCGTACCAGTACGGCGAGCCTCACAGCATTGCTGGCCTTCCTAGGCGGCATCCTTCTCGGATTCCTTCTCGCGCCCATCCGGCGGGGGATCGGAAACAACTGCGGAAACCATATCCATATTTATGATGGGGACAGCGGAAGAACCGGAGGTCCGCCGGAAAACGGCGCGGAGGAGGAAACGCTTTCTTTTTGATTTGCGGAAAGGGCGAGAAAAGGCGTAAAGCTGAAAACGAGGAAGGAAGGGAGGCAGACCATGCCGAAAATTCATGTGCTGGATAAGCACACTGCCGAGCTGATCGCCGCGGGGGAGGTGGTGGAGCGCCCCTCCTCCGTGGTTAAGGAGCTGATGGAAAACGCCATTGACGCGGGGGCGAGCGCCATCACTGTCGAAATTGAAAGCGGCGGCGTCAAAAGCATGTCGGTCACCGACAACGGCTGCGGCATCGCCCGAGAGGACGTGCCGGTCGCCTTCCTGCGCCACGCCACCAGTAAGGTGCGCACCGAAAACGACCTGGAAGCCATCGGCACCCTGGGCTTCCGGGGGGAGGCGCTGGCGTCGATCTCGGCAGTGGCGAAGGTAGAGCTGCTCACCCGCACGGCCGAGGAGGTGGCCGGCACCCGCTATGTCATTGAGGGCGGGCAGGAAATCCTGTGCGAGGATGCCGGGAGGCCCCAGGGAACGACCATTATCGTGCGGGATCTGTTTTATAATGTGCCTGCGCGGATGAAATTCCTCAAAAAGGATGTGAGCGAGGCGAATTCGGTGGCCGGCGTGGTCGACCGGGTCGCCCTTTCCCATCCGGAGGTATCGGTGCGCTTCCTGCGGGACGGCAAGGAGGAGCTGTTCACCCCCGGCGACGGGAAGCTCCTCAGCTGCATTTACACCGTCTTCGGGCGGGACTTTGCCAAGGGGATGACCCCCTTGGATTATACCTTGAACGGCGTGCATGTTCACGGCTACATCTGCAAGCCCACCTGCGGGCGGGCCAACCGCACCATGCAGCATTTTTTCGTCAACGGCCGGTATGTCAAGACCCGCACCGCCATGGCGGCGCTTGAGGAAGCGTACAAGGGGGCGATGATGGTCGGCAGGTTCCCCTCCTGCGTGCTGCATATTGACCTGCCGTTGGAGACGGTCGACGTCAACGTCCATCCTGCTAAAATTGAGGTCCGCTTTATCAACGAGCGCCCCTTGTTTGACGCGGTATACCACGGGACGAGGAGCGCGCTTCAGGCGGCGTCCCCGGCGGCCAGCCTGTCCCTGCCGGTGAAGACCCCGCCGGTTGCGCCCCCCGGCGGGAGCGCCGCGGGAAGGGAAGCCCCGGAGCAGACGCGGCTCTATGCGGGCGCGCCGACCGCCCATACGGCGGTGGAGCAGGCCGCCCGGCGGGAGCTTCCGGACGCCCCGGAGAGGCCCTCTCCCCAAGCAGGGGAGCCCTCCCGGCCGGAGTCCCCGGCCCGCACCGGCGTGTACGCGGCGGGAGATACCCGCCCGGCCGGGAGCCTCTGGGAGCGTTTCCTGGACGACGGGAACGGGACGCCTTCTTCCGGGAGGCCGCAGCCGTTTGCCGGCCGGGCGGGCCTGCGCGACGGAGGCTCGTTCTATGGGCGGCCGCTGCGCGTGCCGGATATCCAGCGTACCGAAGAGGAGGGCGGCTGGGCGCTCCCGCCGCAGGAGGCCCCCTCCGTGAAAGGGAAGCCGGCGGCGGGTCCTCCTTCGGCTGGGGCGGCCTCGGCCCCGGACAAGCCGGCGGACGAGCCGGCCGTCCGCTGCCTGGGGGAGGCGTTCGCCACCTACATCATCGCCCAGCGCGGGGACGCGCTCTACTTTATTGACAAGCACGCTGCGCATGAGCGGATCCTTTACGACCGGCTGAAGACCGCCGAGCGGGCGGACGCCCAGCTCCTGCTGGAGCCGGTGCCGGTCTCCCTGAGCCGGGAGGAATACGCCGCCCTGATCCCTGAGCTTGCCACCCTGTCCCAAGCGGGCTTTGAGGTGGAGGACTTTGGCGGGCACAGCGTCCTGGTGCGGGCGGTGCCCATGCTTCTGACCGGCGGGGACGTCGCCTCCTTGATCCAGGAGATCGCGGGGGGGCTTGCTTCCGGCCGGCGGGAGATCACAACGGACAAGCTGGAGTGGATCTATCATTCCACCGCCTGCCGCGCCGCCGTTAAGGCCGGGGATTTCACCTCCGAGCAGGAAAGGCAGGCCGTCGCGGAGCGGATTCTGCTTTCCGACGATGTCCGCACCTGCCCGCATGGCCGCCCCGTCTGCTTTGAACTGACCAGGCGGGAGCTGGAAAAGCAGTTCGGCCGGGCCAAATAGCCAGCGGCGGCCAGCAGAATGCCGCTTTCATGCAGCCGGAGCCGGAAGGCGCCGCCTCGCCGATGACCATGCCAAAGGAGATACCCTTATGCCTGAAAACAAGCCCCTTCTGCCGGTGATTGCCGGCCCAACCGCCTCCGGCAAGACCGCGCTGGCGGTGGAGCTGGCGCTGCGGCTGGACGGCGAGGTGGTTTCCGCCGATTCGATGCAGGTGTACGAGCCCCTGCGCATCGGCACCGCCCGCCCTGCGGAGGCCGAGCTGCGCGGCGTGCCCCATCACCTTCTGGGCTTCCTGCCCCTGACGGAGAAATACAGCGTGGCGCGGTATGCCGCGGACGCCCGCCGGGCGATCGCGGAAATCCGCGCCCGGGGCCGGCTGCCCTTCCTCTGCGGCGGGACGGGGCTGTATATTGACGCGGTGGTTGACAACCTCCAATTCGCCGGGAACGGGGAAGACCCCGCCGTGCGGGAGGAATTGGCCCGCCGGGCCGACAGGGAGGGCATCGCGCCCCTCCTCGCGGAGTTGCGGGCGGTCGACCCGGAAACGGCGGAGAGGCTCCACCCGTCCAACCGGGGGAGGATCCTCCGTGCGCTGGAGCTGTACCGCACGACGGGGATGACCATGAGCGAGCAGCTCCGCTTTTCCCGCAGCGTCCCCCCGCCCTTTGAGGCGCGGGTGCTTGTGCTCGACTGCCGCGACCGCGCCGTTTTGTACGGCCGGATCAACCGCCGGGTGGACGAGATGCTGGCCGCCGGGCTTTTACAGGAGGCGGAGCAGGCGCTGGCGGCGCCGACCGCGCCGACCGCCTTGCAGGCGATTGGCTATAAGGAGCTGGCGCCGTATTTTGCGGGCGAGCTCCCCCTCGCCGAGGCGGTCGAGAACCTGAAGCGCTCCACCCGCCGGTATGCGAAGCGGCAGCTGACCTGGTTCCGGCGGCGCAGGGACGCCCGGTTCCTTTATATTGACGAATACGCCGGGCTCCCGGCGCTGGCAGACGCGGCGCAGGAGGCCCTGGCGATCCCGACCGGGGATGCACAGACGAACGGCCGCGCTTAGGAGGAAGAGCGATGGAACCCTTTGTGAAACGCCTGATTACGGTGGTTGTCTCCCTTTTCCTGATCGCTTATGTCGGCTATCAGGCCTACCAGGTGCTGTATAACCCGGTCAAGACCGAGACCGTGACCAAATACAGCGTCTACGATACCATTGACACCGAGGGGATCGCCATCCGCAGCGAGACGAAAATCCCCGGGGAGGCGGACGGCTTCCTGCTGTATACGATTGAAAACGGGAGCCGCGTTTCCAAGGGCGGCGTCGTTGCGGAGGTCTATCCCACCGAAGCGGACGCCAAGGCCCAGCAGGAGCTTGACAGCCTGAACCAGGAAATCGCCTCCCTGCAGCAGATTGAGCTCCAGGGGACGGCAAACCGGGTGAACCTTGACGTGATTGACAAGCAGATCAGCCAGCTGGTGGGGGAAATCACGCAGGGGGTGAACGCCCTCTCCCTTTCGGATATGGCCGATTGGCGCGCCCGGCTGCTCGAGCTGATGAATAAACGGCAGATTACGGTGGGGACCGTGACCGATTTCAGCGACCGCTTGGCCGCGCTTTCCGCGCAGAAGGCTTCCCTGGAAGGGGCCTTTTCCGCGGCGACGGCGTCAATCACCTCGCCGGACGCGGGCTATTTTGTAAACGATATTGATGGGTTTGAGGATGCGCTGACCGCAGAGAAAACCCTGCTTCTGACGCCCGAGGAGCTTTCCAAGCTGCTGGAGAGCGATCCGGGCGCCGGGTCGTCGGGCTATGTCGGCAAGGTGGTGCAGAATTACGAATGGTATTTTGCCTGCCTGATCCCCGCCGAGTATGCGGCGGAGGTGCGGATTGACATGACCCCGACGCTGCTCTTTCCCTTTGTCACCAACGAGGCGGTTTCCGCCACCGTGGTGGCCGCCAACCGGGATAAAGAAGGAAATACGGCGGTGGTTTTTGAATGCTCCATCATGTCCAGCGAGCTGTCTGCGATGCGGGTGGAGCCGGTGCAGATTCGGCTTCGGCAGTACGAGGGGCTGCGGGTGCCCAGCAGCTGTATTATTAAAAACGACGAAGGGGAAAGCGGCGTGTATGCCCTGGTGGGGGATACCTGCACCTTCCGCCGGGTGAACATCCTGCACGCCGAGCCGGACTACGTCATCTGCGAGGAGACGGACGAGGACGGCTATCTGAAGCTCTACGACGATATCATTACGGAAGGAAAGGGGCTTTACGATGGAAAGACCGTACGATGACATTCGGGAGAACCTGAAGGCGATTACGCAGACAATGGCGGAGGCCGCCGCCGCCTCCGGCCGGAGGCCGGAGGATGTGCAGCTTCTGGGGGTAACCAAAACCGTCCCTCCCGACCGAATCAACGCGGCGATTGAGGCCGGGGTGGACGCTATCGGCGAGAACCGCGTCCAGGAGTTCCTGGGCAAGCGGGACAGCCTGCATCTGGACGGCGTCGGCGTTCACCTGATCGGCCACCTGCAGACCAATAAGGTGTCAAAGATCGTGGGGCTGGTCGACATGATTGAGTCGATTGACAGCGTCCATCTGGCGAGGGCAGTGTCGGAGGCGTCGCTCCAGCGCGGCCTGGTCACCGACGTGCTGATAGAGGTAAATATTGGACGGGAGGAAGCGAAATCCGGCGTTTTCCAGGAGAATTTGGAGGAAGTGCTGGAAGAAATCCGCCCTTTCCCCGGAATCCGGGTGCGCGGGCTGATGACCGTCCCGCCGATTTTGGAAACGGAAAGGGAAAAAAGGGCGGTTTTTGCCCAGATGTATAAACTGTTTATTGACATTAGGGCCAAAAACAGGGATAATGGAGTTATGGACGTTCTGTCTATGGGCATGTCCGGGGATTATCGCGAGGCGATCCTTGAGGGGGCTACCCTTGTTCGGATCGGGTCGGCCTTGTTTGGCCGGCGGGCCTATCCCCCGCGCGGATAATCGGCCGCCGGACGCGTTTTTCTATGCTTTTGCGACCAGGGCCGCGCCGTTTGGCGCTTCGGCCCTGCCAAGGCCCCTGCCCTTCGGCCGCTGACCGGAAGAGGGCGGAAATAGAGAAAAATCCAGGGCAATCAAAAGGAAAGGACAGGATTGAAAAAATGAGCCTGATCGACAAATTCAAAAATTTGATGAGCGACCCGGAGGACGATGAGTTCGACGAAGAAGTAGACGACGGCATGGATTTTGTGACCAAGCCGGAGGAGACCGCCCCGGCTGCGGCCGATGTCCCGGCGGAGCCGGCGAAGCGCAGCAATAAGGTGGTCAACATCCACGCGACGGCGCAGCTGCAGGTGGTGCTGGTCAAGCCGGAGCGCTTTGACGATGCCAGCGCCGTAGCCGACCATCTCAACGCTAAGCGGACGGTGGTCCTCAACCTGGAGAGCGCCAATAAGGACGTTGCCCGCCGGATCCTCGACTTCCTGAGCGGCGTGGCTTACGCCAACGACGGGCAGATCAAGAAGGTGGCCAACTGCACCTTCATCATCACCCCCTATAACGTGGGGATTATGGGCGACCTGCTTGACGAGCTGGAGAACAATGGCCTCTACTTCTAAAAAGGACGAGGGCCCGGCTTCTGCCAGCGCGGAGGACGAGCTCCTACGCGCGGCGGTGCGGGACGCCGTCCGGTTGTGCGAGCGGCGCTCTGCCCCGCGTTTCCTCGGCTTTTTGGATGGGCGGCAGCGCGCCGTGGCGGCGGAGCTGGTACATACCACCCCGATTGAAAACGCCGTCTTTTGGGGCGGCTATCCGGAGGCGGAGCGGGTCTACCTCGGCGTGTTCCCGGACTATATGGCCTGGGAGGACGGAGGTCCCGGCGCCCCGCCGTATGCCTCTTTTCCCTTGACGGCGCTGGGCTTCCGTTACCGCAAGGCGGCAAAGCTCACCCACCGCGATTTCCTGGGGACGCTGCTTTCCTGCGGCGTGAAACGGGAAACCGTGGGGGATATCCTCTGCGGGGAGGGATTGGCGGTCGCCTTTTTGGACCGGGGGATTGCCGGTTTCCTGGCCGGGCAGATAGAAAAGGTCGGCGGGGAAGGGGTGACCCTCCTGCCGGATTACGACGGCGTCCTGCCGGGCTTCGGCGGGTTTCAGGAGATGCGGGACACGGTGGCCTCTCCCCGGCTGGATGCGGTGGTGAAGGTGGCCGCCGGCATCTCGCGGGAGGAAGCGGCCCGGCGGATCCAGGCGGGGCTGGTATCGGTCAACCACATCCCCTGCCTGTCGGTTTCTGCCGCGGTAAAGCAGGGGGACATCCTTTCGCTGCGGGGAGTCGGTCGCTTTGCGGTCGGGGAACTTGGGCCCTTATCCCGCAAAGGCCGCCTGTTTATCACCATCCGTAAGTATTTGTAGCGTCCCGCTTGCCTGCACAATCCGGCAAACGGGAATGATCAAGAGTTAATATCGTCGGAAAGGAAGGGCTCCCTGTATGCTGACAGCCAACGAAATCCGCAACGTCACTTTTAACCGGAGCATGGGCGGCTATAAAACGGCGGAGGTGGACGCATTCTTAGACCAGTGCGCGGACACCGTCGCCGCCTTGACCTCCGAGAAGGCGGAGCTGGAAAAAAAGCTTGAGGTGCTCGCCGATAAGCTAGTGGAGTACCGCAACGAGGAGGACAGCATCCGCACGGCCCTGCTCAGCGCGCAGCGCCTGGGCGATACCGTGGTGCGCGAGGCCAATCACAAGGCCGGGCTGATCCTTGAGGATGCCAACATTAAAGCGGACAAGATCGTTGATACCGCGCAGAAAAACATCGTTGATGCGCAGCAGGAGTTTGAACGGATCCGCCGCGAAATCACCGCTTTTAAAGCGCGGATGCTTTCGATTTACCGGGAGCACTTGGCGTTGATTGACGTGCTGCCGGAGGAGCCGGCGGAAAAGGCCCAAGCGGAGGATGCCGCGGAGGGGCAGCCGGCTGCCGCTGCCGGGGAGCCGGCACAGGACGCGGCGGAGGCGCCTGCCGCTCCGGCGGAGGAGCCGGCCTTTGAGCCGGTGGTGGAACAGAACCCGGAGGCGCCGGCGGTACCGAACAGCGAGGCCCAGGCGGCCCGCAGCGTGGTCTTGGATCTGCCGGTTTTGCAGGAGGAAGAGGCGCCGGATGCCCAGGCGGCTGTTCCAGCGACAGCGACGCCTGCGGCGGAGCCTGCCGCTTCCCGCTTCGGTGACCTGAAGTTTGGGGACGACTACGATATCTCCAAGGATACCGACGATGAGCCGGGGCCCTTCCGGCGCCGGAAATAAACGGCATAAGAAATAGGCGGCGAACCGTTTGCTCGGCCCGCCGCCTTTGCCCGTCCGGGGCTGTCCAGCCGTGGGAACGCCCGGGAGAACGTTTGTCATCCATTTGCACGGCAGAAACGGGGAAACTCTATGTATCAGGCGTTTGTCCTGCTCACGGCGGCCGCGCTGATCCTGCTTGATCAATTTACCAAGCTGTTGGCGGTCGCCTTCCTTCAAGGGCAGGAGCCTTTTGTCATCATTCCCGGCGTGCTGGAGTTTAATTTTACCACCAATCCCGGCGTGGCCTTCGGCCTGTTCCCTGGGAACCGCTGGATTTTCATCGGTTTGACCGCCGTTGTGCTTGCGGCGATCCTTGTTGTGCTTCTTTCCGGGAAGGTCAAGGCGCACCGGATGGTGACGGTCAGCGGCGTTCTGATCGTGGCTGGCGGGTTGGGCAACCTCATTGACCGGGTGTTCCGCGGCGAAGTGGTGGATTTTATCTACTTTAAGCTGATCAATTTTCCGATTTTTAATTTGGCCGACTGCTATGTTGTAATCGGCGCCGCTTTGCTGTTGATTTTCTATCTGTTTTTGTTCAGCGAAGAAAAGATCAAGCCGAAAGCGCCCGAAAAAGCGGACACGGCGCCGGCTGCGGAGGGGGAGACGCCGGATGGAGCAACGCAGCAGGGAGGAACGGCGGACCCCGCCGCCGGAAAAAGCGGGGGAGAGGCTTGACCGCTATCTCAGCCAGGAGCTGGAGGCGCCCCGTTCCCAGGTACAGGATTGGCTGGAACGGGGCTTCGTTTCTGCCGACGGCCTCAAGCGGGCGAAAAACTATCGCCTGCGCGGCGGGGAGGAAATTGTGGTTTCCCTGCCGGAGCCGGTGGCCTATGAGGCAAAGGCGGAGGCGATCCCCCTTGATATCGTCTATGAAGACAGCGACCTGCTGGTGGTCAACAAGCCCAAGGGCATGGTGGTCCATCCGGCGGCGGGCAATTACACCGGGACGCTTGTCAACGCCCTGCTCGCCCATTGCGGGGACAGCCTTTCCGGGATCAACGGGGTCATGCGGCCGGGGATCGTCCACCGCATTGACAAGGACACCAGCGGCCTGCTGATCGTCGCGAAAAACGATCTGGCTCACCGCGGCTTGGCGGAACAGATCAAGCAGCACAGCTTTACCCGCATCTATGAAGCGGTGGTGGTCGGACGCCTGCCGGATGATGCGGGCACGATCAATGCGCCGATCGGCCGGCATCCCGTCCATAGAAAAAAGATGGCAGTGACCCCGAAGAATTCCAAGCCGGCGGTGACGCACTATGAGGTGATCGCCCGTTACGCGGGCTATACCCATGTCCGGGTTCGGCTGGAAACCGGGCGCACCCACCAGATCCGGGTACACATGGCGTATATCGGCCATCCCGTGGCCGGGGATGCGGTGTATGGAGGCAGCCGGCAGCCCGCGCTGCTGCAGGGCCAGTGCCTTCACGCGCGGGTGATCGGGTTCCGCCATCCGCGGGATGGACGGTACATGGAGTTTACCAGCCCGCTTCCCCCGTATTTTACGGCGTTCCTGCGCACCCTGGGGGAGCCGGTCGGTTAGTCCGGCAGAGACCGGATGCATCCTGCCCAAAAGGCCGGCAATCAGACAAACGAGGCGGTTTTCCCCGCTCCGGGGCCGCCGGAAAGGCTTTGAAAATGGATTCCATTGCATTCGACAAAAACCGCCCTTTTGAAGGGATACTATTGCTGAGCGACCTTGACGGCACTCTGCTTGATCGGAAAAAGGAGATCCCGGCCCGGAATCTCCAGGCGATCCGCCGGTTTCAGGAAATGGGCGGCTTGTTTTCGATTGCCACCGGCCGCTGCCCCCGCTCCGCCGAGCTGGTAGCGCGGTTGGCGGGAGTGAACTGCCCGGCTGTTACCCTGAACGGCGCGGTGGTCTATGATTTTGCCGCCGACCGCCCGGCCAGCCAAAGCTGCCTGCCGGAGCAGTACCGGGAGATCCTGCGGGACGTGCACGCCCATTTCCCGTCGGCCGGGCTGCAGGTATATGTGGGTTCGGATATCTATATTGTGCATCCCAACGAGATTGTGGAACGGCTTTTCCACATTGAGCATATTGAGAAATGCCGGCAGGAGGCCTCCTTTGACACGATACCGCCGCAGGCAAATAAGGTGCTGATCGGCGAGGAAAACCGGGAATTGCAAAAGATCCGCCGCTTTCTTGAGGGCCGGCTGGACGGCATGTACGGCATGTTTACTGAGGAGCAGTATTACGAGCTGCTGCCGGCCCGCGCCAACAAAGGGCAGGGCGTCCGCAGGGTGGCGGAGCTGTGCGGCATCAATCCAGCCAGCGTCGCGGTCGTGGGGGATTATTACAACGACGTGGATATGCTCCAGTCGGCCGCCTATCCGATGGTGGCGGGCAACGCGCCGGACGATGTGAAAATTTTTGCCCGCTACATTGCCGGGGACTGCGACGGCGGTGTGGTGGCGGATGCGATTGAGCATATGGAACGCCGGCTGCTGCAGCGCGGAAAGCTGTAAACCGCGGCCGGATAAAATGACGAGGGGTACGGCAAAACGAATGATTTTGCCGTACCCCTCGTTGCCTCTCATTCCGGGCATCCTCTTGAAAGCGGAGCGCAGCTCCCGGCCCGGATTGGTTACTCCGGAAGGGCGGATTCGTCCGGATCGGTATAGACGATCTCGTAGCCGGTGCAGTTTTCCAGCACATAGCCCATAAAGCCCTGCGCCGCTTCCTGCCCGATATAAAAGGCCTTGCCGGTATCAAGGATATTGGTGGTGAGATACCCATCCTCGGTAATCCCCAGGCTGATGTTCGTATACCCCAGGAGGGGGATATCAACGCTGACGCTCATGGCGTCTAGGAACGTATTCGCGTCGGACCAGACGTTGGGCAGGCCGGTGTCCGCCAGCAGCCACTCCCAAACGGCTTCGTCCGGAAGGTCGGGAAACTCGATCTGTGCGTATTGGCCGCCTGCCTTGCGCTCGTTGTACCAGGCGGAACCCAGGGACAGGGTTTCCCGCAGGTTCAGGTCGTCGATCAGCTGCCCCAGCGTTTCCGGGCGGTAGAGGCTGTTGCGGTAGACGTAAAAGGCGGTTTCCCCCTCAAACCGGACAGCGACTGCGCAGGCGTCCGCGATCCCCTGTATGCGGTGGACGGCGCCGGGCATGGTGTGGGTTTCCCCGGTGTAGTTATCCTGGCCGGACAACACCGCGTCCCCGAGCTTTTCGCCTACCTGGCCGGCCTCAAGCTGCGCTGTTGTCCCGTCGTAGGAGGCCCCGCCAAAGGGCAGGTGGATGTACTGCTCGCTGATTCCCAGTTCCTCCCAGTGCGGGAGGGGAGCGGTGTTCGGCTCGGAGGCGGTGGAAGCGGGCGCCTGCTTGATCGGCCATCGGGAGGCGGCCAGATGCCGCAGGAGGATCGTCCCGCCGAGGACAACCAGGCACAGGCAGGCCGCCAGAGCGCCCCAGCGCAGGAGGCGGTGCTTTTTCCGCCGAGCAAGGCCGCCAGGAGGCGCTTTGCCGTCCGGCGGCACCGTCCGCCGCCTGGCCGCTCCCGTTTGCTCAGCCGGGCTTTCCGCCGTATCCGGCAATCCCGCTTCCACAAGGTAGCGGCCGGCGATGCCGCCGACCGCCGTCAGAAGGCGTTCGGCTCCTTTCTTCTTTCCTGTGTCCGCCGGATGGGACGTGTCCACCGGGGATGCAGGCCCTCCAGCCGGCGCGGGCCGCTCCGCCGTATCCTGCCGTCCGGTTTGGGCCTGCGGGCGGCTGCCGGAGTCTTTGCGATTGGGCCAGTCCTTCATACGGAAATCCCTTCTTCCTCCAAATAGGCTTTGAGCTGTTTGCGCAGGCGGAAAAGCTGCGATTTCAGCCGGCTTTCGGGGATACCTTCAGCCTCTGCCAGCTTTGCCAGTGGCTGAAGGTACCAATATCGGCGGACAAAGAGACGACGCTTTTTGAGCGGTAGGCCGGCCAGAAACCCGTTGAGCGCCTCCGCCAGCACGCGCTGCTCGGCCATAGCTTCCGTACCGCGCCTGTCGGGCAGGCAGTCTTCCAGCTCATTCAGGGCCAGAGGGACCTGCCCGCCGCCCCGGCGCTGTGTGCCGGCCTGGCGGCGCCGGTTGAGCGCCAGATTGCGCGTGATCCGGCCAAGATAGGTCGACAATTGCGCAGGCCTGGCCGGAGGAATTGCCTCCCACGCGCGCAGCAGGGAGGTGTTGACGCATTCCTCGGCGTCCTCCCGGCTGTCAAGGATCGCGTAGGCAATGGCGCGGCAGTAGCCGGCGTACTTTTTTTGGCTTTCCGCTATCGCGTTTTCGGAGCGCTCCCAGTACAATTCCACAATCTGCCGGTCATCCATGCCGCCGCCTCCCCGGATGTTGATAAGGCCTTTCATTAGTATACACCCCAAAAGCAGGGTTTGGTTGCACGGACATTCCACTTTTTGATGTACAACCGGATGCAGCGGCTGCCTCATGCCGTAGCGGGGATCAGGCTTGGGAGCTCTGGCGCGAGGATGTCCAAGAAAAAAGGAGGGTTCGGTTTTCGCTGGACAAAAGGGAGCGCCGCGAAATTCCCGAATTTTGCGGCGCTCCCTGAAAAAACTTGCAGGCCATAGACGGCGGCCCGTATTTATCGTTTGAACGACCTGAAATCATCAGCCGAAACTATTCCTCGATCCGCCCGGCCTCCTTGAGGAGGCGAAGGCTGCGGATGGCGTCGTTGATCGGCCACCAGAGGCCGCCGGCGTCCATCTCCGACATCCGCTGTTCGCACTCAGCCTCCTGGCAGCGCAGCCCGTCTTGGTTCCAGCTTTGCCCGTGACTCAGCCGGTCGACCATCTGGTCCAGTTCCTCCTGGCTGGGAGGATCATCGTTGGGGGCGCCGCTGTCAATCCGGCGCTGGATGTCGTCACGCACATGGGGATAAGGGGAAGCCATCAGCAGCTCCAGCAGCTGGTCGTTCAGCCGCTGGCATTCCTCGTGGCTCCGGAGACCATATCTGCCCAACAGGCAGATTAGGTGCTGCCAGTCGTTGGCCTCCATTGAATGCTCGACATCGTATTCCGCTGCCTTCAGAAAAACGGGAAGCTGCGGTAGGAAGGAAATCCGGTAATCAATAATCCGCAGCATCTTTTGGTACATCGGCGAGTCTTTGTCATAATACTGGAGGATGAAATTGATCAGGCTGGCGTTGCAGTAGGCCTCCGGCGGCCAGACATCCTGGAACCGCGGCCGGTGGGGAAAATGATACCAGAGCTGGCATGGGTACTCGTTGTTTGAGGGAATCGCCCAGTAGCATCCCTTGTCCGTCACATATTCGCAGTTTTCCAAATACCGCATGATGTCTTGGATCATCGGGTGATTTTTGGAGCCGCAGCCGACCTCCTGCAAAATTTCCCAAGCCATAAACGTGGGGAACGGGGAAGAGTTGGGGTTCATATTGTCCGGTTCCAGCCCGTGGCCGAAGCCGCCGTCGGAGTTCTGATATACCCTTAAAGCGTCCGCCACCGCCTCCCGGCTGCCGTTTTCAAACCAGTACTGCCAGCGGGTGATATCCAAATGCCGGGCAAACAGGTATACCCAATGCCGGATGCGCTGGAATTCCTCCTTGCTGAGCCGTTTCATAGAGATGCCTGCCTTTCTACTGGTGTTGTCTGTGCTTTTCAGTATAGAAGAGAGGAAAATAGATGTCAATAGAAATAAAAAATTATCATTATTTAGCAAAAAATTCAGAAATGCTTTTCGCCGAAACACGGGGGACCTTTTACTTCCGCTTCCCACTGAAAGCAGAAAAGGAGGAGGGGATGCCAACACGTTCGCATCCCCTCCTCCTTTTCTGTTAAGCCTTCTGCTTCGTTTCCTTTTGCGCCTTGATGACCTTCATCCGGGAAAAATCCTCCCGCTCTTTTTCCTCAAGCGAATCGGTGATGTATTTGACCGTGCTTGTGTACCGGGGGATGATGATATTTTTCAGCGCATTGGCCCGCTTTTGTGTCTTGTTGACGGCGGTCGCCAAGCGATAGACGCTGTTTTCCACCTCAGCCAGCTCCGCGGTGAGCTTTTTCACCCGGTCAAATTTGATGTACGCCTCATCAACCAGGGAGCTGGAAAACATGAAGCCATAGGAAAGATCCACCGGCTCGGCGTCAAGGGATACCAAGGGAATTTCCACCCCCATGACGCTGCGGGTCGTGAGGGACAGGCCGTCTTCAATCGGCACCGATGCGGCGATGTCGCTGCAAATGCCATGTGCGACGTTGGCCCGCTGCAGCGCGAGATACGCCTGCTCGTAGCAGGCGTCTATCTGGGACTGGATAGACTCCGCCCGCTCAATGAGCGCCATCATTTCCCGGACGATAATGTTGCGCTTGCGGTCAAGCAGCTCAAAGCCGACCTTGGCCAGATTCAGCGTCTTTTTTACGTTGATCAGATTCCCTTTGGTGGGGAACACCTGTTCCGCCAAGGGTCGTCACCACACTTTCCTAAGGATGAAAACGCCGGATCCCGTTTAACCGGCGGCCGGCGCGGCCGGCGGTTCCGCCTGTTCCGGGTGGTAGTGCTCCGCAAGCGTCTGGTCGTCAATACGGTCAAGCTCTTCCCTGGGCAGGGTGGACAGCAGCTTCCATCCGAGATCCAAGGTCTGGTCAATGGAGCGGCTCTCGTTGACCCCTTGGTTGATGAACTGTTGGTCAAACATCTGCCCGAACTGCAGCAGCTTTTTATCGTTGGGCGACAATTCCTCCTCGCCGATAACCGAAGCGAGGGAGCGCGCGTCCTGCACACGGGCACAGCAGGCGAACAGCTGGTTGGATACTGCGGCGTGGTCGGCGCGGGTAAAGCCCTCGCCAATGCCGTCCTTCATTAGGCGGGACAGGGAGAGGAGGGCCGATACCGGCGGGTAAATGCCGCTGGTATCCAGCGAGCGGTCGAGCACGATCTGGCCTTCGGTGATATAGCCGGTCAGGTCGGGCACCGGGTGGGTGATGTCGTCGTTCGGCATGGTCAAAATCGGGATCTGGGTCACGGAGCCCTTGCTCCCCTTGATCATCCCGGCCCGTTCGTACAGGGAGGCCAGGTCGGAATACAGGTAGCCGGGATACCCTTTCCGCCCGGGGATTTCCCCCTTGGAGGAGGAGAATTCGCGCAGCGCCTCGGCGTAGGAGGTCATATCGGTCATGATGACCAGGATATGCATCCCCCGGTCAAATGCGAGGTATTCCGCCGCGGTCAGCGCGCAGCGGGGGGTCAGGATCCGTTCGACGATCGGGTCGTTGGACAGGTTTAGGAACATGGCCACCCGGCTGAGCACGCCGCTTTCCTCAAAAACACGGCGGAAATAATCGGCTACGTCATTGGTCACGCCCATAGCGGCGAAGACGATGGCAAAATCCCCGCCTTCCTGGTCGGAAATCTTGGCCTGCCGGACGATCTGGGCCGCCAGCTCGTTATGCTTCATGCCGGAGCCGGAAAAGATCGGCAGCTTCTGGCCGCGGATCAGGGTCATCAGGCAGTCAATTGAGGAGATGCCGGTTTCAATGAAGTTGCGGGGATAGACGCGGGAAACCGGGTTGATGGCCGAGCCGTTGACATCCCGCCGCACTTCGGGGAAGATATCGCCCAGCCCGTCCGCCGGGCGGCCGACGCCGTTGAAGATCCGGCCGAGCAGCTCGGGGGACAGCGGCATTTCAACCGGACGGCCGAGCAGGCGGGTGCGGGTATTGGATAGGGAGATGCCGTTGGTTCCCTCAAACACCTGGATTACCGCCCGTTCCCCCTCCAGCTGTACGACACGCCCGTAACGGGTGGTGCCATCGTCCAACTCTATCGTGACGGTTTCCTCAAACGAAGCGTCTTTTACGCCGTCGATCACGACCAGGGAGCCGTTGATTTCCTTCACGCCTCTGTATTCAATAATCATTCGTCAGTCATCCCTTTCCCATGCCCGTGCTGCGGCCGGCTCCGCCCGCGGCGTTGCCGGCAGGGCTTCTATTGCCCCAGCTTCTGCATCGTTTCGTCGATTTTCTGCATATAGCCGTCCAGCAGCTCCAGCTGGTCGTTCGGTACGTCGTATTTCATGCGGGAAACCTCGTCAAACAGACCGGTCGCAGTGAGCCGGGACAGCGGGATTGCCCGTGCAACCAGCGCCTGCGCGGCGTTGTACAGGTGCAGGATGACCCGCATCATCTTCAGCTGCTTTTCCATCGGGACGTAGGTGTCGTCCTGATGGTAGGCGTTCTGCTGCAAGAAGCCGTTCCGGATCACCCGCGCGATCTCAATCACGAGCTTCTGGTCGTCCGGCAGCACGTCGGCGCCGATCAGCTTGACGATCTCCATCAGCTTATTTTCTTCCTGCAAAAGCTGGGCAATCTGCGCACGGCAGGCGATGAAATCCTCCCCCACATTTTTTTCATACCAGGCCGCCAGGTCGCCCAGATATTCGCTGTAGCTGGTCGTCCAGTTGATGGCGGGATAGTGGCGGGCGTAGGCCAGGGATTTGTCCAGCGCCCAGAAGCAGCGGGTAAAGCGCTTGGTGTTCTGGGTGACCGGCTCCGAAAAGTCGTTGCCCTGGGGGGAGACCGCGCCGATGATGGTGACGCTGCCCTCCGCCCCGCCCAGGGAACGGATCAGCCCGGCCCGTTCGTAAAACTGGGATAGGCGGGAGGGGAGATAGGCCGGGAAGCCTTCCTCCGCGGGCATTTCCTCCAAACGGCCGGAAATTTCACGGAGCGCCTCCGCCCAGCGGGAGGTGGAATCGGCCATGATCGCGACGTGGTAGCCCATATCGCGGTAATACTCTGCCAGGGTGATGCCGGTATAAATGGACGCTTCGCGGGCGGCCACCGGCATATTTGAGGTGTTGGCGATCAGCGTGGTGCGGTCGGTCATCGGCCGGCCGGATTTCGGGTCAACCAAGCCGGTAAATTCTTCAAGCACCTGGGACATCTCGTTTCCGCGTTCGCCGCAGCCGATGTATACGATGATGTCGGCATCGCACCACTTGGCCAGCTGATGCTGGGTCATGGTTTTGCCGGTGCCGAACCCGCCGGGGATCGCGGCGGTGCCGCCCTTGGCGACCGGGAACAGCGAGTCAATCACCCGTTGGCCGGTAATCAAAGGCGCATTGGCGTACAGCCGCTCGGCGACCGGGCGGGGGGTGCGGATCGGCCATTTCTGGCATAGGGAGAGCGGATGGAGCTCCCCACTGTCGTCCTTGAGGGTAACGACCGTATCGTTAACCCGGTATTTCCCGTCGGGGGACGCCGTCTCCACTATGCCGGACAGGGAGGGAGGGACCATGCAGCGGTGCTCAATGATCGGGGTTTCGGGGCAGGTGGCGTAGATGGCGCCCGGCTCCAGCCGGTCCCCCGGCTTTACCGTGATATGCACATCCCATTCCCGCTCTTCATCCAAGGCCGAGACGCTGACGCCGCGGCGGATAAAGTCGCCCGACTGCTCTTCAATCGCTTTGAGCGGGCGTTCAATCCCGTCAAAGATATTGTCCAGGATCCCCGGGCCCAGCGTGGCGCACAGCGGGCCTCCCGAGCCGACCACCGGTTCCCCCTGGCGCAGGCCGGTCGTATTTTCATAGACCTGGATGGTGGTCTTTTGGTCGTTGATGCCGATGACCTCGCCGACCAGCCGGTCGTTGCCCACCTGCACCATTTCCATCATGGAGAAGCCGGTGTCGCCCAGCAGGGTGATGACCGGGCCGTTGATCCCGTATATCCGGTTTTCCTGTTGCTCTTTTTCGCGCATATACCTTCACTCCGTTCCTGTTTAGCGAGCCCGCCGGGAATCAGCCGACGGTCAGACCCGACGTGCGGACGAATTCCTCCCGCTGAAGGATCAGCCGGCTGTCCAGCGTGTTGTCCGCGATCAGTCCGCTTTCCGCATTTTCCCCGCGCACGCCGCCCAAGCGGATATCCTCCGACGTTTCAATCCGGCTTGACGGGGGGCATAAAGCGGAAAGCGCCGGGATCTTCGCCTCGTCCCGTTTGGAAATAGAGTAAACGGTGCCTTCCGCCGGCAGTGCGGCGGCCGCCTCGCGCAGCAGGCCGGCCAGCAGCGTATCGTATGCGGGGGTTTGGGTAAAGGCCAGGATCTGCTCTTCGGCGCGGGAAAAGACCTCGTCCATAATCTGCTGGCGTCGGGCAAGGAGTTCCTTCCGGGCTGCCAGGTCCCGCCGGGAAATCTCCCGGATCCCTTCGCCGCGGATGCTGGTGTTCTCCTTCTGGATCATTCGATAGGCGTCGTCCAGAACCTCCTGTTCCACTTTGGACAGCCGCTGCGACTTGAAGTCCTCGGTTTCCTGATGGATCCGGTCGCGCTGCTCTTCCGCATAGGCGGTGATGGCCTGCACAAATTTACTGATTTTTTCTTCGCTGTTTGCCATAACGGTCGCTCCGCCTTCCCGCAAGAATTTTGGTTAAGAAAATGGGGGTATGCCGCCGCGATAGGGCCGGCGCTTTTGCTGCGATTGCCGCAACCCTTCCGAAAAGGAAAAGGCCCGCTCCTGCCGGTGCTTTTCCTTTTCGGAAACATTGTGCGCATTTTGCCGCCTCCCGGCTTTCCTGCCGCGCCGTCCGGCAGAGAGCAGAGAGCCCCGTCGTCCAGCGCAGCGGCCGGGCCGCCCTCCGCCGGGAACATCCGGTTCCCGGCGGAGGACAGGGGCCTATGCCGTCATATTTTAATGCCGATGGCGTCCCGCACATACCGCGTGATGGAATCCTTGGCCCGGCCGTTCCCATGGCGGTCGGGGATCTCGACGATCAGCGGCCTTGCCCGGTTTAGCTTCAGCTCGTCCACCAGGTCGGGGCACAGCTTGACGAGATGCTCGGTCATCAGGATGACGGCGACATCCGGCATCTGCATGGCGTCGGAAAGAGCCTGGGTCACCTCGTCCTGCTCGTGTACCACGACGCCGTCAATCCCGGCCAGCCGCAGGCCGACCTGGGTATCCACGTTGTCGCTGATGACATAGAAGCGCATGGCGAAAGCCCTCTTTCGACTAAAGGATCAGGATCATGATCGCGATCAGCAGGCCGTAGAGGCCGAACCCTTCGCCCAGCGCCACGAAAATGATGGATTTACCAAACGACTTGGGATCCTCCGCCGTTGCGCCGATGGCCGCCGGGGCGCCCGCCGCTACCGCGATGCCGCCGCCGATGCCGGCCAGGCCGACCGCAAGCGCCGCGCCGATGTACGCAAAGCCTTTCGAGCTGTCCGCCGTCTCCGCCTGTTCGGACTGGGTGGTTTCCGGCGCTGCCGTGTCCGCGTCTCCGGCTGCGGCCGCCCCCATCGGGAGCAGGCAGGTCAGGATCATGATCGCGACGACCGACAGGAAGTGAACCGCGAGCGCCTTCTTGGCCGGGGTGCCCCGCTTGACCAGCACGATCGACAGCACGACCGAGAAGACCAGCAGCGCCACAGGGATCAGAAGATACAGAAGATTCATAATGCTTACCTCCTAATTTTCAACCGGCCGCCGCGATGGAGGGCCGGGGGATGACAGATGCGGGCGGATAGGTACAAGGCCCCGCCCAACGGGTTGGCCAGCCGCCGGAAGCCGGCGTCATTTTGCCTCGGTAAATACCTTTTCGCCGGACTTGGGATCCAGCGGCTTGAAGGGCCGGCCGTCGCCGTTGTAATACCGGCTGAACATCTCGTAAAACTCCAGACGCAGGACCTGGATGGCTACCAGCAGCGCCTCCATGCACATCACCAGCACGTTGCCGAAGATAACGATGGCGACATAGCCGACGCCGCCGGCCAGTTCCGCCAGGGTAAAGACCGCCATCATCATGCCGGCGTGGATCAGGACGAACGCCCCGACCCGCAGGAAGGACATCGTGTTTGACAGGTAGGAGAGCATCAGCTCAAACATTTCAAAGAAGTTCTGGAGAATGAACTCGCCCCATTTTTCCGGCTTCCAATCCGGATCGTGCGCCATCAGCCGGCCCAGCGGCTCGCGCAGGAACATTAGCACCAGCGGCAGCACGATCAGCACCAGCACATAGGGCAGGGTGACGATCTTCACATTCAGCAGGAGCTGCAGCCCAAAGCCGCATACCAGCGAGCCGTAAAACACCAGCCCGACAATGCCATTAGGGCCGAAAACGCCGCTCTCGTAATCCCGCCTGCGCAGGCTGGAATAGATATTGAGGCACATCGCCAGCATAATCAGCGCTAAGCCGATCACGACGGAGGCCAGGATAATGTTCATCGCCCAGGTGGAGTTCATCACCTCAATCGGCTTTTCCTCCAGCCCGAACAGCGCGTGGTACAGCGGGTCGAGCGCGTGCTCAAAGCCGAACACCGAACCGTAAACCACCCCGAAGAGGGCGGAGCAGATGCCGCAGGGGACCAGGATCTTGCCGATCGCCATTTTTTTCAGCTTCCACATCAGCCAGCCCACGGCCGCGACCACAAGGCCCTGGCCCAGGTCGCCGAACATGATGCCGAACAGCAGGGTATAGGTGATGGCGACGAAGGCGGTGGGGTCGATTTCGGTATAGCGGGGCAGGCCGTACATGTCCACAAAAAACTCGAAGGGCTTGAAAACGCCGGCGTTGCACAGCTTTACCGGCGGCGCGTGATGGGCGTCGCTGTCCGCGCGCTCAATGGTATATTCAATGCCGTCTACCGCGTCCAGGGCCGTCCGGAACCGGCGCTCGTCCCGGCTGGGGACCCAGCCGGTCAAGATGAACTTGTCGTTATACCGCGCCGCATACCGCCGGGCGCTGAAATAATAGCTGAGCTGCTTAAGCAGGGAATACACCCGCAGGCACTTGTCCCGTTCTTCGGCCCAGGTGTCCGCAATCTGCTTGTCCAGCGAGGCAAGCTCCTGTTCAACCTGCTGCTTTTCCTTTTTCAGCCCAGCGACAATTTCATCCGGCCGGCCTGTGCCGGAGGGGAGCCGGAGCCGCTCAAAGTACAGGCTGGAAAAGATGCGGTCCACCTCCGGCGCCAGGTCGATCGGGGCGAAGTAGACGCCCCAATAATAGCTCGCATCGCTTGCGCCGGGGAAAAACAGCACATACGGGTTTTCGTTGTATATCTTCAGCTTTTCAAAGCTGTCCCGCGGCAGGCGGCCAAACCGCACCTTGATGGTCTGGCAGGCAAGCACCGCGTCCAGGTCGATATCCAGCCCCATGAAGTGCTCCAGCTGCTCACAATCCTTATTCAGGGATTCGCAGCGTACCGAGAGGAGGCCGCGCTGCCTTGTCAGGTCGGCCATCTGCTGGGAAAAGCGCTCGACATATTGGAACAGCGGCTCCTTTTCCGTATTGGGGGAGAGCTCCGCGTTCACGGCAGCAAGCGCCTCCTCCGCCGGCAGCTCTCCACAGGCGCGGGAAATGGCCGATTCGAGCCGGCCCAGGGGCTCGGTGTACGGGTTGTCTTCCTGCGGCGTGCTGAAATCCCGCGTGTCGGAAAAAAACGACAGTGCGTCGTCCGGCTGGGAGACGCCGGTTTTCCCGCAGGCAATCAGCACCGCATCAAGAAAATCCACATGGCCGATGATATTCACCAGCTTCATTTTCGCTACAGCCAACGTGTATCACCTTCCTGTGTTAATTCGCCAATACCAGCATAGGCCGGATCTGGTCCGGATCCAATCCGTAGCGGATTCCTTCAATGATATTGATGATGTCATCCACCTCAACGTCGGTCAGCATGACATAGGAGAGCAGCACCACAAGGGGATGGATGGAGTAGTGGATATGCTTGCGTGCGTTGAAATAGGGGGCGCGGTGGTCAAGGTCATGGATGAACCTCTGCTGCTCCGGCGGGATCCGCCGTCCCAGCGTGGTAGAGCGGAAAATATCGAGCACCGCGTCGGCGTTGGGGGCTTCAATCATGCTGTCGATCACCTTCGGGGACAGACAGCGCCCGCCCGGCAGGAGGTTTTCCCGGATGAAGGCCGGCTTGGCCTGGAAAAAGCGCTTCAGGCGTAAGATGCGGGTGACGTTTTGCGCGTCTACCTGCGCGCCGAACAGGTTGGTGAGCTCCTCCCGCGTGCCGTGCGGCATCTTGGAAATGAGGGAGTACATCGTATTGGTCAGCTGCGTGTACAGCGCGTTTTCAATTTCCGTCAGCCGGATCCGCCCTTCCTCCTTTGGGGCGAGGGGCGCCAGCACGTCATGGTACTTGGTGTGGGCCAGCGCGTCAAGCAGCTCCGCAAAGGAGGTGCAATGGCTCATCTTCGGCAGGTCCAGGCGGGTATGGCTCGCAAAATACATCGGCATGGAAAAGAAAAATTCGCTGGCGTGCCCTGCGCTCATGTACCGCAGGCAGGCGATGATCTGCTCAATTTCAATCCGCTGGAGCAGGTAGAGGGACAGGTTCATGCCGATCATGATGTCGTAGCGGCCGAGGGCGGCGTAGTCGTTGAAGGCTTTCCGCCGGATCAGCATCTCCAGATGGCCGCGGTGGATGGTGGATTCGTTGATCTCCGCCAGCACCGAGGCATAGGCGGTGCTGTTCTTCAAATAGGCGGCGATTTCGCTTACGCTGTGGCAATGCAGCAGCTCGTTGAAGTCCTTGACCTTCAGGGAATTGCCGTACATGGCCCTCGCCTTGGCCAGGATGACGTTGGCCGAAAAAGGGGAGGTGAATTTCAAATTTTCCACGATATTCACGCCTTTCCGGGACGGATTCGCCGGCTCGCTGCGAGGAAGCGCCGCCTTTGCTCAGAGGAAGTAACGGTCCGCGCTGTTTACCTATCGCGCGCAAGCGGGCTGGATGGGGCGGGATTACGACTTGGACTCGGTGACCGCGCCGACGATCCGGCGGACCCATTCGTCCCCGTGCTCGGCGTAAAGGGCGTCCATCTGCGCCCTCTGTTCGTCGTAGCGCGCCTTGGCCTTGGCCCATTCCTGCTCCGCCATCTGCTGCTCCAGTTCCCGATTCACCTGGATACGGCGCCGTGCCTGGGCTAAATAGTCTTCCCGCAGCCGCGCGGCTTTTTCCTGGATCTCCTTTTCTGATTCCGCCTTTTCCTTTTCGGCGGCTTCGGTAATCGCCCGCGCCTTTTTGTCCATGTCAACAATGCGTTTGATCATGTCCTGCATAGCACAGCTCGCCTCCGTACGTTACAAAATTAGCAGGACGGGGAGAACGGTTGGCCGTTCTCCCCGTAATCCGGTGTCCACACAAACGCCGGATCCTTTGCTGTATAACATATATCTGGATATTTGATTTATCAAGGATTCTTGACGCAACAAGTATATACCCATCTCCGGGGATTTACAATGTAAAAATTGTAGAAATACCCCAGATGTGTTTTTACAGTTTTGTCAGTTTTTCAGGCTTTGCATGGGCGCGGGAATCCGCCCGCCCCGCCGGATGAACAACGCCGGCGACCAGGTGTTGAGCGGCATGACCGGCCCGCCGCCCAGCAGGCCGCCGAAGGAGAGCTCCTCCCCCACGCCCTTGCCGATGGCGGGGATAACCCGCACGGCGGTGGTCTTGGAATTCACCATACCGATGGCGGCCTCGTCCGCAATGATGGCGGCAATCACCTCCGCGGGGGTGTCGCCGGGGATGTTGATCATGTCCAGCCCAACCGAGCAGACCGCGGTCATCGCCTCCAGCTTCTCCAGCCTCAGGCAGCCGCAGCGTGCGGCGTCAATCATCCCCGCGTCCTCCGTCACCGGGATGAACGCGCCGGACAGCCCGCCCACATGGGAGGAGGCCATGACCCCGCCCTTCTTGACCGCATCGTTGAGCAGCGCGAGCGCCGCAGTGGTTCCGTACGCCCCGCAGCACTCCAGCCCCATTTCCTCCAGGATATGGGCCACCGAATCGCCCACCGCCGGGGTGGGGGCCAAGGAGAGGTCCACAATCCCAAAGGGGACGCCCAGGCGGCGGGAAGCCTCCCGCGCCACCAGCTGGCCCATCCGGGTGATCTTGAAGGCCGTCCTCTTGATGATGTCCGCCACCGCGGTCAGGTCGCAGTCCGGCCCCGCCTTGGCCAGCGCCGCCCGCACCACGCCGGGGCCCGAGACGCCGACGTTGATGACGCAGTCCGGCTCCCCGGGGCCGTGGAAGGCGCCGGCCATAAAGGGGTTATCCTCCGGCGCGTTGCAGAAGACGACCAGTTTGGCGCAGCCGATGCAGTCCCGGTCGGCTGTGCGCTCGGCGGTCTGGCGCACGATCCGCCCCATCAGGCCGACCGCGTCCATGTTGATCCCTGCTTTGGTGGAGCCGATATTGACCGAGGAGCAGACGTGGTCGGTGACGGCCAGCGCCTCCGGGATGCTTTCAATCAGCTCCCGGTCGCCGGGGGAGAACCCCTTCTGCACCAGGGCGGAATACCCGCCGATGAAATTGACGCCGCAGGTCTGCGCAGCTTTTTCCAAGGTGACGGCCAGGCGGACCGGATCCTTGTGCTCGCAGGCCGCCAAAACCATGGCGATCGGCGTCACCGCTATCCGCTTGTTGATGATCGGGATGCCGTATTCCTTTTCGATTTCCTCCCCGGTGCGCACCAGATCTTTCGCGCACCGTGTAATTTTATCATATACGCGCCGGCAGGTTTTTTCAATGTCGCTGTCGCAGCAGTCCAGCAGGGAGATTCCCATCGTGATAGTGCGCACGTCCAGGTTTTCGTCCTGGATCATGGTGATGGTTTCAAGGATGTCTTTGGTGTTGATCACGCTTGAGCCATTCCTTTCCTTGGTTTGCTTTGGGGTCCGCCTCGCTTAAATCCGGTGCATAGAGTTGAAAATGTCCTCGTGCATAGTATGGACGGACAGCCCCATTTCTTTCCCGAGCGCGGCCATTTCATCGCTGAAGCGGGTAAAGGGGATATCGCTTTTGGATATATCGACCATCATGATCATCACGAACAGATCCTGAAGGATCGACTGCGTTACCTCGGATACGTTGATGTTGTGCTGGGCGCAGGCGGTGGAGATTTTGGCAAGGATCCCCACCGTGTCCTTGCCGATAACGGTGATAACAGCGCGCATAGCCATGTTCCTCCTCAAGCCAACCAGGCAAAATCGGTATTTTTATCGTTCCCATTTTATCACATTTTCCGCCGAATGCAATGCGCCGGGGGCAGAGAAAGCAGGAAAAAGACGAAATCCCCCGATTGCGCCGAACTTTTTCCGCACGCCGCCCCGGATTTATGGTATAATGCCGTGGGACGCCGCCGGGAAAGGCCGGCAAAGAAGCCGTTAGGGCGGCGCTGAGACGCCATGCCGTTTGGGAGAAATACGGAGTATTTCTCGGATGCGCCGCCGGGAAAGGCCGGCAGAGAAGCCGTTAGGGCGGCGCTTGAGGACAGGAGGAACCACCATGCTCATGAAAAACGCCAATATAGATTTTCACACCCATACCGCTTGGTCCCCCGATTCCGAGGCCGCGATGGATGCCATGTGCGCCTCGGCGGAAAAGGCCGGGCTGTATGCCCTGGCAATCACCGACCATGTGGAAATCCCGGCCTACCGGGCGGACGGGTATGACAAAGCGCTGGCCGGCTCCTTCCGGGAGGCGGGGGAGATGCAGGCCAAATACGCCGGGCGTCTCCGCATCGCCCGCGGGGTGGAGCTGGGGGAGCCGCTGCACGACCTCCCGGTGACGGAGGAGCTGCTGGCCGGGTATGCCTTTGATGTGGTCATCGGTTCCCTGCATAACCTAAAGGACGACCAGGATTTTTATTATTACGATTATACCCATACCGACGTCCTGCCCCTGCTCGACCGGTATTTTGAGGAACTGCTTGATATGGTGCGGTGGGGACGGTTCCACATCTTGGCCCATCTCACCTACCCGTTCCGCTATTTCCCGGAGGAAAAGCGCCCAGCCGGCTACCGCCGCTGGCAGGGGGCGATTGACGCGATCTTCCGCACGATGGCGGAACGGGGCCTGGCGCTTGAGATCAACGTCTCCGGCCTGCGGCAGACGATCGGCCGGACGCTGCCCGACCTGCCCCTGGTCCGCCGGTTCCGGGAATTGGGGGGCGAGCTGGTGACCGTCGGTTCAGACGCCCACGCGCCGCAGGATATCGCCCGTCCGGTCGGGGACGGGCTGGAGGTGGCCAGGCAGGCCGGGTTCCGGTATGTGGCCGCGTTTTTCGGCGGCCGGCCGGAGCTTCTCCCCATCGGCTGATGCCAGCGTGTGCAGGCGGCGCCCCCTCGGCGGCCGGTTCCCTCTGGACTTCCGGCGGGGCGCGTTGTATAATAAGCGGGAATACGGCGGGCTGTCCCTGCCGGATTATCCAATGACAAAGGAGCGATGGACATGGACAAATTGCTGAAGCTGCTGGACACCAATGCCCGGATGAGCAATGCGGAGCTGGCCGTGGTACTGGGGAGCACGGAGGAGGCCGTCGCCGCGCGCATTGCGGAATTGGAACGCAGCGGCGTCATCCGCTCCTACAAGGCCGTCATTGACTGGGAGCGCACCGACCGCGCCTATGTGACCGCCTTGATTGAGCTGCGGGTCACCCCCAAGCGGGACCTCGGGTTTGAGGCGATCGCCGAGCAGGTGGTGCAGTTTGACGAGGTGGAAAGCGTCTACCTGATGTCGGGCGGCTACGACCTCGCGGTAATCGTGAGCGACCGTACCTTCAAGGATGTCGCGATGTTTGTGGCCAAGCGGCTTTCCACGCTTGAGTCGGTGGTGTCGACCGCCACGCATTTTGTGCTGCGCCGGTATAAGGACGACGGGGTCCTTTTCCTGGGCGAAAAGAAGGACGAGAGGGGCTCCGTGATCTGATGAGCTACGAAATACGCCTGAATAAAACGCTGGAGCAGCTGAAGCCCTCCGGCATCCGGCGCTTCTTTGATATCGCCAACGAGATGGAGGACGTGATTTCCCTTTCCATCGGCGAGCCGGATTTTTCCACCCCCTGGCATATCCGGGAGGAGGGGATCCGCTCCTTAGAGGGCGGGAAAACCTGGTATACCCCCAACGCGGGGCTGATGAAGCTGAGGGAGAGCATCGCCGGCTACGTCCGGCGCCATCACGGGCTCTCCTATGACCCCAAGGGGGAGATCCTGGTCACGGTCGGCGGCAGCGAGGCGATTGACCTCGGGCTGCGCGCGTTGATCAATCCGGGGGATGAGGTGCTGATCCCGGAGCCCTGCTTCGTCTGCTATGTCCCCTTGGTTGAGATGGCCGGCGGCGTCCCGGTTTCGCTTGTCACCAAAGCGGAGGATGGCTTCCGCCTGACGCCCCAGGCGCTGCGGGAGGCCGTCACCCCCCGCAGCCGCCTGCTGATCCTGCCCTACCCGAACAACCCGACCGGCGGGGTGATGCGCCGCGAGCACCTTGAAGCGATCGCGGAGGTGGTCCGGGAAAGCGGGCTTTTTGTGCTTTCGGACGAAATCTATGGGGCGCTGACCTACGGCGACCGGCCGCATGTCAGCATCGCCGGCCTGCCCGGGATGCAGGAGCGCACCATGCTGATCGACGGCTTTTCCAAAGCGTTCGCCATGACCGGCTGGCGGCTGGGCTACGCCTGCGGGCCCGCTGCGCTGATGAAGCAGGTGATCAAGCTGCACCAGTATGCCCTGATGTGCGCGCCCACCACCGCCCAGTACGCGGCGATTGAGGCCATGGACAACGGGGATGAGGATGTGGAGAATATGCGGGCGGAGTACGATATCCGCCGCCGGTATATCGTTGACCGCCTCAACCGCATGGGCCTGCCCTGCTTTGAGCCGGAGGGGGCGTTCTACGTCTTCCCTTCGGTGGCGGTCACCGGCCTGTCTTCGGAGGAGTTCTGCCAGAAGCTGCTGATCGAAAAGCATGTGGCGGTCGTCCCCGGCACCGCCTTCGGCGACTGCGGGGAAGGGTATGTCCGCATCTCCTACTGCTATTCCCTCAAGCATATTACCGAGGCGATGAACCGGCTGGAGGCGTTCCTGGAGGAATACAAGCCACGTTAAAGCCGGCAGGATGCCGATCCGATGCAAAATGGAGGAAACGCTATGGAGATAACGGCCACAGCGCCGGCCAAAATCAATTTGACCCTGGAGATTACGGGCCGGCGGGAAGATGGGTACCATCTGCTGCGCACGGTTTTCCAGGGGATTTCCCTGCGGGAGTCGGCCGCTGTCTGGGCGGAAGAGGAGCCGGGGATCCGGCTGTCCATTGCTGGGGCTTCCCTCCCCGCCGACGAAAGCAACACCGCCTGGAAGGCTGCCGCGTTTTTTCAGGAGCATACCGGCTTTCCCCTTCCCGGCATCGGTATCCGGGTGCATAAGCACGTCCCTGTCGGGGCGGGGCTGGCCGGCGGCAGCGCCGATGCGGCGGCCGTTCTGGCCGCCTTAAACGAACTGGCGGGTACCCGACTCCGGCTTGACGAATTGTGCGAAATCGGCGCGCGGGTGGGCGCGGATGTGCCTTTCTGCCTTATGGGCGGGACGGCGGTCGGCGCCGGGACCGGTACGATCCTGACCCCTCTGCCCGACCTGCTCCCCTGCTCAATTGTGGTTTCCAAGCCGGACGCGGGGATCTCCACGGCGGAGGCGTACCGCCGGATTGACGGGGCCGCCGGGCTGCCGGTCCCCCGCAGCGCCGCGATGGAGCAGGCCGTCTGCTCCGGCGACCTGCTGGCCGTCGGGCGGGAGCTCTGCAATGTGTTTGAGGCGGTGGCCGGTCTGCCCGAGGTGGAGGAGATCAAGAAAACGATGCGCGCCCACCATGCCCTCGGGTGCCAGATGACCGGCAGCGGGTCGGCTGTGTTCGGCCTGTTTGACGAGCACACGGCCGCGGAACACTGCGCGCAGGAGCTCCGGCGGCGCTGGCGGGAAACCTTCCTCTGCCGCCCGGATCCCGATGGAGCGCGGGTTGAGAGGAAGGCGAAACTGTAAAATATTTCCACCTCTTTGCATAACCCCGGCATTGGCCGCCCATACTCCGGATATCCAGCCGGCGCAACGCCGGCGAGAGGACGGAAAGGGCGGTTTTCTCTATGTCAAAATTATTGCGTGCGCTGGCGATGGCCCTCAGCTTATCCCTGGCGCTTTCGTTGTGCGGCTTTGCCGGGGAATGCGGCGAGATCCGGGGCCGCGTTCTCCGGCTGCATGTCCTGGCCAATTCGGACAGCGCCGAAGACCAGACGCTCAAGCTCTTGGTACGGGATACCATCGTGCAAGAGGCGGCGGGCCTGTTTGACACCGCCGCAAACGAGGCGGAGGCGCTGGCGCAGGCCCAGGCGCGCCTGCCGGAGCTGGAGGCCGCCGCCCAGCAGAGGGTGTACGACGAAGGCTATGATTACGCGGTACACGCGACGCTGGTGAATATGTATTTTACCACACGGCAGTATGAAGCGGTGACCCTTCCCGCCGGCTTTTACGACGCGCTGCGGATCACCATTGGGAGCGGGCAGGGCCATAACTGGTGGTGCGTGGTGTTCCCGCCGATGTGTGTATCCGCCGCCACCCAGGCCGCCGAGCTTTCCGACGTCCTGGAACCGGAGCAGGAAGAGATCGTGACCAGCCCGCAGAAATACGAGGTGCGCTTTAAGCTGGTCGAGGTTTTTGAGGGGATCGGCCGCCGGTTACAGGAGTGGTTCGGCGGCGGGGAGGACGCGCCATCCCAGAAGGCGGCGGCATCCTGACGGCGGCCGGCGCTTCAGAGCAGCGCCTCCTCTTTTGGCAGGGAGGGATAAAGCCGGCGCCCTCCGCCTGCGCTGCCGCGGTAGGGGGATCCGCCCCCTAAGCCGCCTAAGTGGGCCTCCGGCGGTAATGCCCGGACGGAAAGGGGCACTAAACCGGGACGGCGGCGTCCCCCGCCGCCCCTCTTGAATCTGGCTGGAAAGCGTAATGAGGGAACATAAAGGAAAGGCCCGCGGGCAAAGCGGGCCTTTCCTTTTCGAAAAAAAGGGCGCAGCCAGCTTGGCTGCGCCGTGGAGAGAGAAGAAAGAGGAGATCCTTCCAGACGGAAGGGCGTCTTCCTTTCGGAAGACGGGGAGAGGGATAGGTAAAATGAAAAAGAGGAAGCCCTTTTACAAAAGCCTGTCTTTGTAAAAGGCGATCGCCGTTGAAGCCCGTTGCGGTCCGTGCGTCCTATGGCGATGGGTTTAGTATACCGGAGGAATGTGTTCGTTGTATGAAGATCCGTAAAAGGATTCGTTAATAGTGAAAAACGCGGATCCATTTTGGCCGGCCTTCGGCGCCATCCGCGGCGGCATCCCCGCTCCCCGGGCGGAAAGGCAAGGAGGGCAGCCGCCTCGCACCATGCTCCAGTTAGGAAGGCCCGTCGCCGTCACAGCCGCTTATCGGTTTGGGGTACACCGTAATCTTCTCCGGATGCGTCAAAGGTGCCGGTTGAGGTGCGGATATCCTGAATCATTGCGGCGCTGGAAATACCGGTTTGCGCCGCCTTTGGCCATCCGCGCCTTTTAAGCGCCGCCTATTCCTCGTTGATTTCCCGGCTTTTTTCCTCCAGCCAGGCCAGCATCGCTTCCCGACCGTCGGCGTCAAGGGGGAAGTCCCTGGTTTCCAGGATCTCGCTTTTTTCATAGCAATAGGGCCCCCGCCAGATCGCCACCGAAAGGGCGTCCCCTGGTTCAATCCGGAAGCGGAACTCCCCACGGCTGCCGGTAAAGGGGTTTTTGCTTTGGAAAAAGAGCAGGGGAGGGATATCAAACAGCATAGGCATATGGCGCGCGTCCTTTCTCGTCTTTTCTTGTGTCTGTCTTGTACCTGAGGGAAACGGCGGCTTTCGCCCAAAGGAAAAGGGGGCCGCTTCCTTCCCCAGTATACACCCTTTTTTGTGGATTGGGTAGGGGACGGGACAGGAAAAGGGGAACGGGCAATCCCTGCCAATGGGAAAATGGGCCTCGCCGCAAGGAAAAAGCACATTTCGCCGGCTTTCGGGAAAAGGCTCCGACAACTTGCTTTTTCATCGGCAGGTTTGCTATACTAATGGTATCCGATTTCAAGCCGGGAGGAGGGCGGACATGCCGGATTTTCGCCAAAGGGCCAAACGGGGCGTATTCTTTCTTATGAAGATTCTGCCCTTCCTGATCTGCCTGGGGATGGCGGCCGCCTTCTTCCTTTACGGCAGGGATCTGTCGGTGGAGGACCTGCTGTCCTATACGCCGGATAACCCGTTCCTGGCGGCCGGTCTCCTTTTTGCGCTTTACGCCGTCAAGAGCCTGTCCGTCCTCTTCCCGCTGGTGATCCTTTATATCGCGGCGGGTACCCTTTTCCCGCCGGCGGTGGCGCTGCTGGTGAATCTGGTGGGCGTGGCGATCTGCGTATCGGTTCCCTATGGGATCGGCCGCTTTGCGGGGGACGCTTTTGTGCAAGGGCTGATGGACAAGTATCCCAAGGTGCGCCGTATGGTCGAAGGGCAGAGGAAAAGCGACTTTTTCCTCTCCTTTTTCCTTCGGGTCGTCGGCTGCCTCCCGGGGGATGTGGTCAGCCTGTACCTCGGCTCGGTCTGCATCCCCTATCTCCGGTTCCTGGCCGGGAGCGTGCTGGGCCTTTTTCCCTCCCTGGCGCTTGCGACGCTGGTCGGCGTCAGCGTCACCCAGCCGGACTCGCCGATGTTTATCCTGTCGGTTTCCTGTACCGTCCTCCTGGCGGCGGGCTCTGCCGTGTTCTACTGGCTGTACCAGCGTCGGCGGAATCGGCAGGGAAAATAGCCGGGACGCTGTTTCCGGCAGCCGCGTGCCGTCGGCGAGGCCCGGCGCGACGGACAGAGGCGCCGGGCCCTTCCCTTCACGGGGGAGGGCCCGGCGTTTGGTATGCCGCCCATTCTTTTTGGTTAGGGCTCCCTTCCGCCGGGGAGGCGGGCGCTGCGCCGGCAGGAAAGCCCTTCGGGGAGGTTTATGTCAATATCGGCCGGCTCCAAGGCAATATTCTCATGGAAAAGCGGCGCGCGATCCTCTATAATCGGCTTGTCCGCAATCCAGACATTCCGCAGAAAGGGCCGGTGAAAGCATGGATAAAGGAGCGGTATATCATCGCGCTGACAGCGAGTGGTGCTATTTGGGGGACGACGGGCTGCTGACCATCGTCCTGCGGGCTGCCCGCGGGGATTTGCATAGCGTCCAAATGGTCTACGACGACCGGTACGACGCGAAGCCCAAGCGCCCCTGGCGGCGGCTGATGCTGGAAAAGCGCCACAGCGCCGGGGAATACGACTATTTCCAGGCGGCCTTCCAATGCCCCTACAGCCGGATCGGCTATTTTTTCCTTCTGACCGCGGCGTCGGGCGAGACAGCCTATTATTATCAGGACGGTTTTTCCGAGCAGTACAACTGGGGGCGGCAGCGGCTGTTCCAGCTGCCGTACCTTCACCCGGAGGACGCGCCGCATGTGCCCCAGTGGCTGAAGGAGAGCGTGGCCTATCAGGTTTTCCCGGACAGCTTTGCCCAGGGGCGGGGCCGGATGGAGCCGGCGCCGGCGGAGCGGACGACGCCGAATGGACGGACAGTTTCCTCCCGCTTGGGAGGGACCCTGCGCGGGGTGATAGAAAACCTCCCGTACCTGCGGGAGCTGGGCGTCAACCTCCTGTATCTCAATCCCATCTTCACGGCGCTGTCCTATCACAAATACGATACTCTTGAGTATTATCACATTGACCCCTGCCTGGGAACCGACGAGGATTTCAAGGAGCTGGTGACGCAATGTCACGCCATGGGCATCCGGGTGATGCTGGATCTGGTGTTCAACCATGTGAGCCGGGAGCACCCCTTTTTCCGGGACGTACTGGAAAAGGGGGAGGGGTCCCCGTATGCTGATTGGTTCTGTATCCATCGGTTCCCCGTTAAGGACGAGCAGGGGCACCATTATGAATCCTTTGCTTTCC
Source organism: Candidatus Avimonas faecium (assembly GCA_904419005.1). Taxonomy (GTDB): domain Bacteria; phylum Bacillota; class Clostridia; order Oscillospirales; family Acutalibacteraceae; genus Avimonas; species Avimonas faecium. The sequence goes on from CAJFQI010000002.1 coordinate 79,597, forward strand.
TTGAGGAGATGCCAAAGCTCAATACCGGCAACCCGGAGGTGGCGGACTACCTGCTCGCTGTCGGGAGGTACTGGTTGCTGGAATATGGGGTGGACGGCTACCGGCTGGATGTGGCCAACGAGGTGAGCCATGCCTTCTGGCGGTGGTTCCGGCGGGAGATGGAGGCGGTGCGCCCGGATGTGGCCATCATCGGCGAGGTATGGCACGAAGCGCCGGAGTGGATCGGGCGCGACCAGTTTCATTCGGTGATGAATTACCCGCTGCTGTATGCCGTTTGGGGTTTTTTCGGCCAGGATTCCCTGCAGGCGCAGGAATTTACCGAAGTCATCGGCCGCCTGGCCCTGCTGTACCGCCGGGACAACGTGGCGGCTATGATGAATTTCCTGGACAACCACGATACCTGCCGTTTTTACTCAATCTGCGGCCATCAGAGGCCGCGGCTGCGGCTGGCGGCGGCTTTCCTGCTGTCCTATGTGGGGATGCCCCTGCTGTTTTACGGGGACGAGGCGGCCCTTGACGGCGGCAATGAGCTGGAGTCCCGCCAGGCTATGAAATGGCAGCTCGGCGCCGAGGACCGGGAACTGGCCGATTGGTTCCGCCTGCTGATCCATACCCGGCGGGCCCATCCCGCCCTGTTGCGGGGGGATTTCCGGTCGGCCGGCTGCGACCCCTTGCACGGCACTGCCGCCTTCTGGCGGGAGGCGGGGCAGGAGCGAGTGCTCTGCCTGTTCCATAACGCGCAGGAAACGGCGGCATACCCGCTGCCGGAGGGGGCGGCGTATACCGACCTGCTGACCGGCGAACGGTTATCGGGGGGAGAAGCGGCCGGCCTGACCCCCTTTGGGGCCCGGCTGCTGGCGACATCCTCCTTACAGGAGGATGGGCAGTGATTATAGATACGCATCTTCATGAGGGCAGGCAGGGGATTTTCTCCCTGTCCTATGACACCCTGCTGGAGCAGATGGACCGCAACGGCATTGACAAGGGTCTGGTTTCGACCGTGGCCTGCTGCGAATACCGGGCGGACGCTGAGGAGCTGCTGCCCGAGCAGATCCCGCAGGTGCAGGCCAACCGGGAACTGCTCCAAAAGGCGGAGGCAAGCGGCGGGCGGCTGTACCTATCCTTCTGGTGCAAGCCCGCTGCCGAATCCGCCGCCGGGGTTTACGAGTTCATCCGGGAAAACCGGCGGTTTGTCCGGGGGCTCAAGCTCCATCCTTTTTATTCAAGGCTCGCCCTTGAGGACGACCGGTATGTCCCGTATTTGGAAATCGCCCGGGAGCTGGGCCTGCCGGTCTCGGTCCACACGGCGGCGGATCGCTTGTCCAGCCCGCAGCAACTGCTGGGCCTGGCGCGGCGGTTCCCTACGGTGCCCTTTATCATGGTGCATATGGGGCTCTGCTCGGATAACGAGGAAGCTATCCGCTGCGTGGCCCAGGCGGACAACCTTTTTGGGGACACCACCTGGGTGCCGCTTGATAAGGTGCGAAAGGCCATACAGGTCTGCGGAAGCGGCAAGATGCTTTTCGGCAGCGACGCCCCTATTGACGGGGATAGGAGCTACGCCTTTTATGGGGAGATGCTGCGGCTTTACCGGGAAACGCCGGACAGGGACTGGGAGAACCTCTTTTACAAAAACGCGGCAGGCCTGTTCGGCCTGTAAGGCGGCGTTTGATAAAGGCATCGCGGCACAGCAAAAGCCGAGCGGGTTTAACCCGCTCGGCTTTTGCATTTGTCCTATTCGGCTGCGGCCTCAGCGCTCAGCCGCCTATTCCCCGGCGGGCGTCGCGGAAACGCCCAGCTCCTTATCGACCCGGGCCTTATAGGTAGAGGGGGATTCCCCCATAACGCGCTTGAACACCCGGGCGAAATAGCTGGAATCGTTGTAGCCCACCAGGGTGGCCACCTGCGTGATCGTATAGCCCGGCTGCCGGCGCATCAGGGAAACCGCCTGGTGGGTACGGTAGTTGTTCAGGTATTCAATCGGGGTGGAGCCGGT
>CAJFQI010000003.1 GCA_904419005.1 Candidatus Avimonas faecium
TATAGAAACGCTCAAAAATATGCGGCATTTCCTGGGCAGGGATCCCGCCGCCGGTGTTGCGGATGGCGCAGTAAACCCGGCCCTCCCTTTTCTCAATATGCAGCGAGAGGGTCCCGCCTACATCAATGAACTTCACCGCGTTGTCCACCAGGTTGTAAATCACCTGGCCGAGCAGGTCGTAATCCGCGCTGACCTCCACCCGCGGGCAGTCCTCCAGCCCCTGCACGGTGATCTCCTTTTCCTCAATCCGCTTTTCAAACGAGAGAAGGACCGTGCAGGCCTGTTCGGTCAGGTCATAGCGGACCGGCTTCAGGTGCAGTTCCCCATTGTCAATGCGGGAAAGGTCGAGCATCGACTTGACCAGGCGGGAAAGGCGCTTAACTTCGTCCGAGACGATCTTCAGGTAATGCTCCCGCTTTTCCTCCGGGATGGTGCCGTCCAGGATCCCGTCAATGAAGCCGGCGATGGTGGTCATCGGGGTTTTCAGCTCATGGGAGACATTGGCCACAAAGCTGCGGCGCATCCCTTCAACCGAGGAGAGGGAAACCGCCATATTGTTTAAGGAAGCGGCCAGCTCCGCTACCTCGTCCTTGCCGTGGACGGGGATGCGGTAGCTGAAATCCCCCATGCCGAAACTGCGGGTAGCCGCCGCCATCTGCCGCAGGGGGCGCACCATCCGGTAGGTCATGATATACAGGGCGATGAAGGTCAGGGTCAGCACGCCCAGCGCAGAGAGGAAAAACACCTGCAAATTGTTCATCAGGTATTCGCTCAGCCCGGCGGCGGAGGTGGAGAGGAAGACATAGCCGAGCCTTACCTGCACGTCTTCCAGGATAATCGGCGCCCCGGCGGTGTACTGGCGGCTGGCATAAAACCCGCCCAGCTGCCCGACCTCAAAAAAGCAGGAGCCGTCCATCTTGTCCAGGACGGCTGCGGACAGGACGGCCGGTTCCCCGGTCAAAATGGGATCGGAGCAGAGGACCACCTCCCCGTCGTTGTCGACTACCAGCACGGTGGCGTCAATGGCGTCCGCCATCATGCTCAGGTAGGGGGAAAGGCGGGTACCCAGGATATTGTACTGGTTGGCGTTGCTCTCGTCCTGCACCGTGTGCTGCGCGGTCATTTCCGCCAGGGTCAGGGTGTTTTCCTCAAGCAGGTTCCGCTTCTCCTCCACCCAGTATTGGGTGGAAAACAGCATCTGCATGAGCCCCATGGCGGCAAAGCTGATCACGATGATCAGCGACATGACCGTAAAATATTTGGTAAAAATACTTTTGAACAACCCTGTCACATCCTTTGGCCCGGGGCGGCGCGGCAAAAGGGCCCGCATACCGGGCGGGCCTGCCGGCTGCGCGCCAGACGGCGCTTATTTTTCGGGCGGCGTCTGGTCGTGGACCTCGAATTTGTACCCTACGCCCCAGACGGTTTTCAGCGTCCACTGGTCGGACACGCCGTCCAGCTTCTCGCGCAGCCGCTTGATATGGACGTCGACCGTGCGGCTGTCCCCGTAATACTCAAAGCCCCATACTTCGTCCAGGAGCTGGTCGCGGGTGTACACCCGGTTCGGGTTGCTGGCGAGGTGGTAAATCAGCTCCATCTCCTTGGGCGGGGTGTCGATCTGCTTGCCGCGCACCCGCAGCTCGTAATTCTCCATGTTGATGTACAGCCCGTCGTAGCTGACCTCTTTGGTCTTTTTCTGGTCCTGGGCGCCGCTGCGCCGCAGCACTGCCTTGACCCGCGCGACGACCTCCTTGGCCTCAAAGGGCTTGACCACATAGTCGTCCGCGCCGAGCTCCAGCCCCAGCACCTTGTCAAAGACTTCGCCCTTGGCGGTCAGCATGATGATGGGGCAGGAGGACTTTTTCCGGATTTCCCGGCAAACCTGCCACCCGTCCAGCTGGGGCATCATGATATCAAGCAGCATCAGGTCGGGCTTCTCACGGTCAAACATTTCAAGGGCTTGGGCGCCGTTGCCGGCGATGCAGACCTCGTATCCCTCTTTTTCCAGATAAAGCCGCAACAGCTCACAGATGTTGCCGTCATCGTCTACGACCATAATTTTTCCGTTTGCCATGCCGCATAACCTCCTTGGCTTTTCGTGGCGCGTCTTTTACGCCTCTTTCCTTTATTTTAGCAGACTTTCCGGCGGGTGTATGAACAGTCTTTGAAGTTTCAACAATTCCGCCCCGATCCGTGGAAAAGAATCCCGCCCTGGCGCATATTCGGTTCCGCAAAAGCCCATACTAGGACCGAAAACCGCGGAGGATCCTCCGCTGAGGAGAAAGGAATGGTCGAACGCATGGAATTCAAGGGGAGCCGCACCGAAGCCAACCTGATGGCCGCCTTTGCCGGCGAGAGCCAGGCGCGCAACAAATACACCTTTTACGCCGCCCAGGCCCGCAAGGACGGGTATATCCAGATTGCCAACATCTTCAACGAGACCGCCAACAACGAAAAGGAGCACGCCGAGCTCTGGTTCAAGCGGCTCAAGGGCGGCACGATTCCCAGCACGCCCGAAAACCTTGCCGACGCCGCCGCGGGCGAGCATTACGAATGGGTCGAGATGTATAAGGGGTTCGCCGAGGTGGCCAAGGAGGAGGGCTTCCAGGACATTGCCGCGGTGTTTGAGCTGGTGGCCTCGGTGGAAAAGGAGCACGAGGAGCGCTACCGCAAGCTGCTGGACAATATTGAAAGCGGCAAGGTGTTCAAGCGGGAGCAGGGGACCCTCTGGGTCTGCCTCAACTGCGGCTATGTATACTGCGGGGAGGTGCCCCCGCAGGAGTGCCCGGCCTGCCGCCATCCGCAGGCGTATTTCCAGATGAAGCCGGACAATTATTAAACGGCAGCGGGCCGGAAGGCGCGCAAACAGGCACACAGCAGAAAGGCCGGGCGGGGCTTTCCTTCCGCCCGGAGCGAAAGGGAGGAGCAGCCGATGCAGCCTAATCCGAACAGCCGGAAAGGCCGGAAGGCCGAGTCAGATAAATCCCGCGCCCGCACCATGCAGGAGCAGGGGAGGGGGGCTATCCCCTCCGACGTGCTGGGCAGCTATACGGGGACGCCGGAGCAGGGGGAGCAGCCGGAGCAGGACGCCGACGATCTGTAACCGGCTCCCTTGCGCCCGCCGGCGGGACCGATGCGCCGGGAGAAGGGAAACAGAAAGCAGGAGGGCCGGGCATTTGCCCGGCCCTCCTGCTTTTATCAGCCGGAAAGGCGGCCGTCCAACAAGGCGGCACCCTCTGCACCGCCCTCCGTCAAAGGGGGGCGGCCCTGCGCGGGCACCCCGGCCCTGCCGGCCGCCGGAAGGGGGAACCGCCTGTACAGCGCCGCCGGTTTTCCCCCGCGCCGGGAGGCTTTGCCGTCTCCCGCTTTTCGCGGCCGGGCGGGGGATCACCAGACCGGTGCGACCAGCCGGTGCGAGGAGCTGGCGGTGATCGAGAAATAATGGCTGAGGATCCGCTTATAATCCCAATTTTCGTATTTGGCGTACCCGGCGGCCCCCAGCTGGCTGAGTCCCACGCAGTGCCCATTGCCCCGCGTGCGGATCGTGACCGTTTCCCCGTCGTCCGAGACGGTAAAGGCGGGGGAGCGCAGCCCCAGGGCGGCGAAAAGCCGCCCGCCGGTAAGCTGCCTGGACACGCCGCTTTTGTCCACATAGGTAATGCTGAGCGACAGGGGATAGGTTTCATAGGGATCCCAGCGCGTAACCTCCACCGTGTCGCCGAAGGCTACCTCCGGGTCGTATCCCGCATCCGAGCCGCGCAGGTAGGCCGCGATTTCCTCGGCGAGCTCCTCCCGCGTGCCGGTGTAGGAAACCCTCTCCCATACCTGGCTGGAATCCAGCTCCCGGATGGTTTTTTCGTTATCGTATTTGCTGACGACGCCGCTGTAGGGCAGCTTGAGGACGTTGACATACTGGTTATCCGCCGTTGCGCCGGGGGAGAAGGCAAAATACGGCGTGTAGACGGGGCTGCCGTTGGAAAGGATTTTGATCCCCGCCACCTCGCCGACCGCGTCGTAGATCGCCCGGTCGTTGGCGTTGGAAAGGTCCAGCGGTTTCAGGGACATTTCGGGGATGGCCTTTTCCACTTGATTGGAATAGAGGATCGTGGTGTATGCGGCGATCGCCTGCGCCTTTTGGGCCTGCATATACCCCTCGGTCCCCGGGGTGCCGAAGGTGAAGGATTTGCCCAGTTCGGTTTTCACAATCCGCGCCAGCAGCATCTGCAGCTCTTCCCGGCTGTCCGGCTCGATCTTGACGCCGGTCGTTGTGTCAATCACCCGGCAATACTGCAGATAATAGCTTTCCTGCCGCGAACCGGCGAGCACCGGCGGAACGGCACCGTCCGGCTCCGTCGGCGGGGACGTGGTCGAGGTTGTCCCGGTGGAGCCGTTCGTATCCGTGGCCGTGCCGCTGTCGGTGGAGGTTGTTGTCGGCCGTTCGGTCGTTGTAGAGGTAGACCCGCTGGAGGAAGAAGAGGGCCGGGAGGTATCCGGGGCCGTGGTGCTTTCGGTGGTGGTGCCCGAAGCCGGCGCGGAGGACGGCAGCTCGGACACCGGCTCGGTCAAGGTGGTGGAGACCCCGCTCTCCGAGCTGGAAGAAGTCTCGTCAAGCGGGTCGGTGCCGCGGGTAATGGCCGATCCGCCCAGGTGGCTGGCTGAGGTGCTGTCGGCGGCAGAGGACTGCCCCTTCCAGCCGCCCGGCATGACGGCGCTGCTGTTGTAGGTGACGCCGCCCAGATCGGCCGTCTCGCTTTCCCCGTCCCGCACCTGGCGGGCCGCAACCACCAGGTAGGCGCCGTCAAACCCGGCGACGTCCGAAAAGGGGGTGGCGAGCAGCAGCAGGGAATCCCCCTCCTGGATATCCACCACCCCGTCGGGGTAGGAATACAGCGACCGGACGCGGATCCCGCCGGCAAAGCCCAAAAAGTCGGTTTCATCCGCAAAGGTATTGCGGGTGAAGTCGAAGTCGCCGCCCTTGGGTGAAGCGGCCACCATAACCGAAAAAATTTTCCATTTGGCATTCCGGTACAAGGTATTCATCTCTATCACCGGATGGCTCCGCAGGAAGCTTAGATCGTTGTAATAATTGGTCAGGTCGGAGAACATCTGCCCGCCGCCTGCGTTATTGCCGTAGATCACCAGCGACCGGTTGACCGAGTCGGCGGAAACCAGCGCCGCACTGGTATCAAAATACGGGACGCCGTAGATGGAATACTGCCGGTCAAAATTGTGGCTGCGGTAAAAGTTCTGGCTGTCTCCCCGCATTACCGGGTAGTTGATATTGGTCCCTTCAATTTTCAGCCAGCCCCGCACGTCGCTGTTGCGCGCGTACAGCGCGTTGAACTGGGAAAGCATTCCGTCCGGCGCGTATGCCAGCTCGCTTTCAATCACAGAGGGGTTGTCGACATCGTACAGCTCGGTCAGCTGGTTATACAGCCTTTGGTTGTTCAGCGGCTGGAATACATACAGGTACAGCACGGTTGCCGCCATGGCGATCAGCAGGAGGAACACGGCCAAGATCGCGCATTTGCGCACGATCTCCCCCCGCCCGTCCCCCTTCCAGGGGAAGACGGCCCGCAGGAAGTGCTTCCTGCGGGGCGGCGCCACGGCAGCCTCTGGGATTTCGGCCGGCGCGGGCTCGGCGGGGGAAAGGAGGGGTTCCCCGCCCGCCATGACGGTGGGCAGCGCCTCGAGGTACCGGCGCACGAGGTCGAGCGCGTGGGAAACGGCGAGGTACCGGACATATTCCCGGTCAACCGCGCCCTCCTTGGTGTCAATCTTTTTGACCCAGACCCGCTTTTCATCCGCCAGGGCGACGTATACCGTCCCGACGGGCTTGCCTTCGCTGGTGTCCGGCCCGGCCACGCCGGTGATGCCTACCCCAAGCTGCGCGCTGCCCACCCGGCGGGCCCCCACCGCCATAGCCCGGGCGGTTTCGGGGCTGACCGCCCCATAGCGTTCCAGCGTTTCGTTGGGGACGCCCAGGACGTTGTGCTTGATCTCCTTGGAATAGGCGGCAATGCCGCATTCAAAAACGGAGGAAACGCCGGCCACCTCGGTCAGGCGGCTGGACAGCAGGCCCGCGGTACAGGATTCCGCCGTAGCGATCTTCATCTGCTTGTCCAGCAGCAGGGCGACGACCGCCTTTTGCAGGCTCCCGACGTCGACGCCGTAGACGTTGACCCCCAGCCGGCGGCAGATTTCGTCTACCACCGGCGCGCACAGCGCGAGCGCGTCGGCCCGGTTCGCGGCATGGGCCGTGACCCGCAGGATTGCCTCCCCGTCCTTGGCGTACAGGGCGACGTTGGGGTTGGCCTCGCTCATCAGGTCGGCCAGCCGTTCGGTCAGCACGGCCTCCGTCAGGCCGAACACCCCTACGGTGCGGGAGACGATCGTCCCGCCTGCACAGTTTGAGAGGTATGGGGCCACATAGTCGCTGAACATCGGCATCAGCTCCCGCGGCTCCCCGGGCAGGAGGAAAATCTGCTGCCCGTACCGGCTGACCGCGCAGCCGGGGGCGGTGCCGTGGTCGTTGGGGAAGACCGCTGCGCCGCGGGGGAGACGGGCCTGCTTTTCCGCATCGGGCGGCAGGGGGCGGCAGGTGTTGACAAAATACTCCTTGATCCGCTCGTAGCTGTCCTCATGCAGCTCAAGGGGCAGGGAAAGCTCCTGCGACACCACCTCAAGGACGCTGCCGCCCTGCTCCTGCCCGAGCCCGCCGGCCAGGACCACCAGGTCGCTCCGGCCCAGGGCGAGCCGCAGCGCCTGCCGCACGGAGGCCTCGTCGGCCCCCACGGCGGAAACCTGCGTCACCTCAATGCCGAAGGCAGCCAGCTCATGGGACAGGAACTGGCCGCTGGTATTGGCCGTGCTGCCGAGAACCAGCCCGGCGCCTACGGTGATGATTTCTGCATTCATGCGTGAACTCCTCCTGCCGCCCTTCCGGGTTTTCCCGGCCCGGGGCGGTCTGCCATGCAAAAACAGGGATGCGCGCCGGCGCTTTTCCCGGCGCGGCTGCCTGCCGAAAAACGAATCAAATCAAGCGGCGGCGGACGTTTTGAACCGCTTCGCTGATCAGAGCCTCGGCGTCCAGGGCCGCTTCCGCTTCCAACACCTTCGCCAGCTTGGGGCGGGTGCGGGGATGGCGGGGGGTGAAGACGGTGCAGCAGTCCTCATAGGGCTGGATGGAGATATCAAAGGTGTCAATCCGGCGGGACACGGCGATGATTTCCTCTTTATCCATGCCGATGAGGGGGCGGAAAACCGGCAGCCCGGCGGCCGCGTCGGTACAGGCCAGGGCGGGGATGGTCTGGCTGGCCACCTGCCCCACGCTCTCGCCGGTGATCAGGGCGCCGCAGTCCTCCGCCTGCCCGATTTGGGTGGCGATGCGCATCATGAACCGGCGCATGATGATGGTGAACAGATCCTCCGGGCAGCTGCGCTGGATCTCCTCCTGGATCCGGGTGAAGGGGACGATATGCAGGTCGATATGCCCCGCGTAGGCGGCGACCTTTTCCAGCAGGGCGATCACCTTGCCCTCGGCCCGCTCGCTGGTATAGGGCGGGGAAGCGAAATGGATGCCGCACAGCTCCACCCCCCGCTTGGCCATCATGTAGCCCGCCACCGGGGAGTCGATCCCCCCCGAGATCAGCAGCCCGGCCCGGCCGGCGGAGCCCACCGGCATCCCGCCCGCGCCCGGGAGCTGCCGGGCGTGGATATACGCGCCGAAGTCCCGGATTTCCACCATCACCAGCAGCTCGGGATGGTGGACGTCGACCGTCAGGTGGGGGTATTTCTCCAGCAGGTAGCCGCCTGCCTGCTCGCAGATCGCCGGGGACTGGAGCGGGAAGGCTTTGTCGCTCCGCTTGGCCTCCACCTTGAAGGTTTTGGCGGCCAGCAGGTCGTCCCGCAGGTAGGAGGCGGCGGCTTCGCAGATCGCGCCGATCTCTTTTTCCACGACGCAGGCGCGGCTGAAGGCCGCGATGCCGAAGACCTTGGCCACCCGGTCGCAGGCCTCGTCCATATCAAAGGCCGGGCCCTCCGGCTCCACATAAATGGCGGACTGCGCCTTGCGCAGCGTGCAGGGGCCGAGCGGCCGCAGGCGGTACCGCAGGTTTTTCATCAGGATGGCCTCAAAGGTGCCGCGGTTCAGGCCCTTCAGGGCCAGCTCCCCGGTTTTGATCAGCAGGATTTCACGGGCAGATGGGTTCATAATCAGACAAGCCTTTCGGATTAAATTTGAACAAGGGACGGCCGGCCCGGGATGCTTACGCCGCGGCCGGATCGTCGGTTTCCGGCCCGCCCCCGCTTTCGGGCGGCGGCGCGGTGGTGTCCTCCGGCTCCGCCGGTTCGCTCGGCTCCGGCTCGGAGGGCGGCTCCGTCGTGTCCTCCGGCGGCGGGCTGACCGTGGTGGTTGTGGTGCTCGTCGTCGGGGGAAGGGTGGTCGTGGTGGTCGTAGTCGTTGCGGAGGCCGGCGGCTGGATGGTCGTGGTGGTCGTTGGCGGCGGCACAATGATCGGGGAGGTCTGGGAAGCGGTCGCCGTGCTGGTCGTGGTGGTTGTGGTCGTGGTATAGGGGGTGGTGGTGCCGGTCGCCCCGCTGTTCGGGATTGTGTAATCGCCGGTATAGAAGGGGTGCAGCTCGAGATCCTGGTTGATATACCAGGCCTGCGGCATGATAACGTCCTCGTTTTTGACGATGGAATAGACGTTGACCTCGGCGCTTTCGCCCTCCCGCACCTTGCGGGCGACCACCACGCAGCGGCCGTCCTCAAATTTTGCGCCGCTGGGGGCGGTGCAGGTGGAGAGGATCAGCAGCTCGTCCTCGGCGGCCACGTCGACATCCCCGTAATCAAACAGGGAGCGGGCGCGGATGTTGGCCACAAAATCCAGGAAATCGGCGTCCCCCGCAAACGCGGTGCGCAGGTAATCAAAGTAGGGGCCATCCTCGGCCCGGGTGTTGAGCAGCATGACGGCGAACACCTTGTACTGGGAGCGCTCATACAGCGTATCCAGGCTGATCACCGGCGCGGAGCGGGCGTAGCTGAGCCCGTAGGTGGTGTTCAAAAAATTGTTGAGCCTGGCGAACATATGCCCGCTGGCCATATTGTGGCCGTAGACAATCAGCGCCTTGTTCTCGGAATCCGGCGAGTCGATGTGGTTGCGCTGGTCAAAGAAGAGGGCGCCGTCCTTATGCTCGGCCTTTTGAAAGTTGTGGGTTAAGTAGTAGCTGTTGTCGCCGGAATACATGACGGGGTAGTCGATATCCAGCCAGCTCCCGTCGGCATCGGCGTAGGTCATCCAGCCCCGGATGTCGGAATTCTGGGCATACAGCGCCTTAAAGGCGTCCATAATCCCCTCCGGGTAATTGGAGGGGTCGTAATCGGCAGGGGGGGCGACCGGGTTGTCGGGGTCGTAATCCTGCCGCACCTTCTCATAGCTGATCTCGCCGATCGCCGGCTGGATCACCATGTCGTTGACGATATAGGAGGCGGAGACGATGAGGGTGATCAGCGCCACCATGAACACGCATTTGCGGACGATTTCCAGCCCGGAATCCCCCCGGTGGGGGACAAAGCCGCCCAGGAAATAGAGCACGCGGTCCACAAAGCGGCGGGGGCCGGAGCGGGGATCGGGCGTTTCCGGGGCGGGGGCCTCCTCCGGCGCCGAAGCGTCCGGCCCGGGAGCCGCCGGCTCGGGCGCAGCCGGGCCCTCGGGAGAGGGAGCGCCGTCCGGGTCCTCTTGTCCCTGCGGGGAGGGCTGCGCCGCGCGGGCCGCCCGGGCGCGCAGGATTTCATCCAGCGTGATATCCGCTTCGTCCCGGGGCGGCGTGTCCGGGCGCCCTTCGGGGGCGGGGACGCCCTCCGGCGTCCTTTTTCCCTCTTGCGGAGAGTTTGCCATGGGGATCCTTCCTTTCTGCCGCCGAGGCAAGCGGCGGGGCAGGCGATGGGGGTTATCGTGTGCGCCGGATCAGGGTGGCGGCGGCGTCGCGCAGGGCGTCAAGGAGCCGGTCCACCTCCTGCGGCGTGGTGGTATGCGTAAAGCTGACCCGCAGGGCGGAGTCGATCCGCGGGGCGGGCAGGCCGAGCGCGGTCAGCACCGGGCTCTTTTTGCCCTTGGAGCAGGCCGAGCCGCTTGAGACAAAGACGCCGCGCTCCGCCAGGAAGTGCAGGAGGGTTTCGCTGCGGATCCCCGGCGCCGACAGGTTGAGGATGTACGGGACGGCGCCCTCCGGGGAATTGACGGTAAAGCCGTCCAGCCCGGCCAGGCCGTCGGTCAGCTGCTGATGCAGGCGGAGGTAAAGCGCCTCCTGCTCGTCAAACGGAGGCAGCGCCTCCGCCGCCGCGCCGAAGGCGGCGTGCAGGGGGACGGCCTCGGTGCCGGGGCGCAGCCCACGCTCCTGGCCGCCGCCGAAGACGCGGGGCAGCAGGCGCACCCCCTTGCGGATATATAAGGCGCCCGAGCCTTTCGGCCCGTGGATTTTGTGGGCGCTGACCGTCATCAGGTCAAGATCCCACCGTGCCGCGCGCAAAGGCAGCTTACCGGCCGCCTGCACCGCGTCGCAGTGCAGCAGCGCGCCGGGGGCGGCCCTGCGGACGGCGGGCGCCATCTGCTCGACAGGGAAACGGGCGCCGGTTTCGTTGTTGACCATCATGATGCTGACCAGGACGGTGTCCGGCCGGCAGGCGGCGGCGATTTGCGCCGCGCTCAGCGTCCCGTCCGGGCCGGGAAGCAGGCGGGTAATCTCCCACCCCTGGCGCTCCAGCTCGCCGCAGGCGGCGGCGACTGAGGCGTGCTCCACCGCTGTGGTGACGATGTGGCGGCCGGCCCGCTTTTTGGCCTCCGCCGCCCCGAACAGGGCGAGGTTGTTGGCCTCCGTCCCGCCGGAGGTAAAGACGATTTCTTCCGGCCGGCAGCCGATCAGGCGGGCCACCTTCTGCCGGGCGGCGTCCAGCTCCCGCTCCGCCGCCGCGCCCAGCGAGTGGAGGGACGACGGGTTGCCGAAGCAGGAGGTCATCATTTCCAGCGCCTTCTCCGCGGCCTGCGGGCAGACCCGGGTGGTGGCGCTGTTGTCCAGATAAGCGATGTCCAAGCCGGTCCCTCCTGCAAATGTGCTGTGCCTTAGTATACGCCGCTGCCTGGCGGAACAACGGGCGGCGCGGCCTTGGGGATGCCGGCGGCTGTGTATACGTTGACACTTTATTATATACTATATTTTTTCCCCTGACAACCGCCTTTTTGAAGGGGGTTGTCTCAACCGCCTTTTTGAAGGGGGTTGTCTCAACCGCCTTTTTGAAGGGGGTTGTCTCAACCGCCTTTTTGAAGGTACGCCGCAAGCGCAAAATGCCGCGGCCTTTTTGCCTGGCCTTTTGCCTTCCTCCCCGCCGCCGGCGGCCGGCCCCGCGATAGTTGACAAAGCTGTAATCAATTGGGGCGGAAGGTTTCAGAAGTGTAATCCTATTGTAACCAAAATGGGTGGTTTTCTCGGCCCCGGCAGGATACAATGAAGACAGTAAGACGTTAGCCTGCCAAAAGGGCCGGCTCTACCAAGACACGGAAAAGGAGTGACCGTCAATGAAGCAGGCGACCAAGCAGAAAAAATGGCTTTCCATTGGGCTGCCGGCTATGATCCTTCTCGGGATGATGAGCCTGACGGTCGCCGCCTCTGCCGAGGAGAACGGGTACTGGACCACCCGTGTGGACGGGCAGGGCAATACCGTGCAGGTTTTTGTCTATACCGAACCGGTGGAATGGGAGGTCGTGGACGACCCCTCGCTGGGCCGGTGCGGGATGGACAGCGCCCCGCCCTCGGCGGAACCGGAGACGGTGGCGGCGGTGGAGACGGCGGAGCCCCGTCTGGCGGCCCCGGCGGAGGAGGCTGGCGCGGTCCCTGCCGCCGGTATAGCCCAGGCGGGCAGCGAGGCGGGGGCGCCCTCTCCGGAGCAGCCGCTTTACCTGATCGCGGCGGTGGGCCTGGTCGTCCTCGCCGGGCTGGGATATGCGCTGTACAAAGCGGTATAGCCCGGCCGGTGCGGACAGCCGAACCACAAGAAAGGACCGGAAACGATGAAAGCTTGTTTTAAAGGAATGATGAAAATCGGCGGGGTCCTCCTGCTCTGCGCGGCAGCCCTTATGGGGACGCGCTGCCTGCTTGAGCGCTGCCTATTGGGCGGCAACGGGCCGATGAGCGAGGACTTTGAGGAATAAGCCCGGAGACGCCCGGCACGCCGGCTGTTTTCTGTATGGCAATGCCTTCTCTCTTATTTCTTCTTCTTTTTTGCATAGGCAGCCTTTCCGCTGCCCTCCTCCCTGCGAAAGGGAAAACGCACGGCGGCCCGCCGTGCGTTTTCCCTTTCGCTTTTTCCGATGCCATCCTCGGCGCGCCGGCATTCCGGATTCCGGCCTTCCCCGCAAGAGGCGGGGCTGCTTTCGGCCGGCGGGGTATTCCGCGGGGATGCCGGGAAGCGTTTGGGGGCATGGCGCTTCATCCCTTGGTTTCGCCGCCGGTCAGAACCGAGGGGGCTTTGGCCGCCTTGGTGGGTTTCCCCGTGCGGCGGCCGCGGAGCCGATGGAGGCGGCTCCCTTTCCCTTTTTCGCTTTTTCCCGTTCCTTTCCCCCTCTTTCCCTTGACGGCGGGCGGCGGCGCCGGTAAAATAGGAGAGAGTTATTGCCCGATCTCCCAGCCCGCATCCCTCTATACGGCGGCCCGGCCGCGGCGGAGGGAGTGCGCGGGCGGCAGGCGGACAGACGGAAATCCCCGGCCGCTTTCCGGCGGCGGCGGCACGGGGGATCGGATGGATGGGCCGTCGGGGAAAAGGAGTTTGCCATGGCTGAAATCCGACCCTTCCGCGCGCTGCGCTTTACGCCGGCGGCGGGCAGCATACAGGAGCTGGTCTGCCCCCCCTACGACATCATCAGCGAGGCCCAGCGGCAGGCGTACATCGCCCGCAACCCGCACAACATCATCCGGCTGGAGCTGCCCCGCGACGGCGCCGACCCCTACCAGGAGGCGGGGGACACCCTGCGCCGTTGGATTGCCGAGGGGATCCTGCGTCAGGACGACCGGCCCGCGCTGTATGTGTACGAGATCGAATTTTCGGTGGACGGCCCCAGCGATTTGAGCGGGATGGCCGGCGGCCGCCGCAGCGTGATGGGCCTGGTGGGCCTGGTCAAGCTGGAGGAATTCGAAAAGGGGATCATCCTCCCGCACGAGGAGACCCTGTCCAAGGCCAAGGCCGACCGCTTTAATCTGATGAAGGCGACCAACTGCAATTTCAGCGATATCTACGCGCTGTATATGGATGACGGCGGGGAAGAAGAGGCGCTGGATATCCTGGCGCTGGTTTCCCGGGAGCAGCCGGTGACCGAGCTGACCGACGAGGATGGGCTCGTCCACCGGCTCTGGGCCCTGACCGACGAGGGCGTGATCGCCAAAATCCAGGCCCATCTGGCGGATACCAAGCTGTATATCGCGGACGGGCATCACCGGTATGAGACCGCCTTGAACTACCGCAACTACCTGCGGGGGCAGGGAGTGCCGGAAGGGACGGCGGCGGATTACGTCATGATGATGATGGTCGAGATGAGCCATCCGGGCCTGGTGGTGTTCCCCACCCACCGTCTGGTGCGCGGCCTGGCGGCCTTTGACGCCGAGGCGGTGCTGACGGCCTGTGAGCCGTATTTCGACCTGGTGCGCGGCCTGGCCGTACCGCACCTTGACGAGGCCCTTGAGCACGCCTACCGGGAGGGCCGGCACGCGTTCGGCCTGTATACCGGGGGCGAAACCTTCACCCTGCTGACCCTGCGCGACCCGGCGGTAATGGACGGGCTGCTGCCGGGGCTGTCCCCGGCTTCCCGGGCGCTCGATGTGACTATCCTGCACACCCTGGTGCTCGAGCGGCTGATGGGGATTGACAAGGAGAACATGGCCAACCAGACCAATCTGTCCTATACCCGCGACCTGAAGGAAGCGCTGGACGGGGTGCGGCAGGGGCAGTTCCAGTGCGCGTTCCTGTTAAACCCCACTCGTGTTTCCGAGATCCGGGACGTAGCCTCGGCAGGGGAGAAGATGCCGCAGAAATCCACCTATTTCTATCCCAAGCTGATTACCGGCCTGACCATGAACAAGCTGGATTAACGGGGCCGCTCCCCAGGATGGACGGGCTCCGGAACCGGGGCCTTCTCCTATGCGAAGGAAGGGGTGCTGCAAAACGATCGCTTTGCAGCGCCCCTTTTGGCTTTATTCCTCGCGATAGGGCCGGCCGCTGATCCCGGCCGCCCCGAGACGGCTCACCAGCGCGTTTTAGGCTTTGCCGGCTGCTTTCTCCTTTTGGCCAGCGCTGCCTTCAGCACAAAAAAGCAAAGCAGCGCGCCGCAGACATTCAAAAGGATATCCAACATTTCTACGGTTCTAAACGAATAGCCGATTACTACATTCCCTACGAATTGGAGGAATTCAATCCCGCAGGAAACGCCCAGAGACAACGCCAAAAATTTTCCCCAACGATAGCTTGGCTTCTTTAATAATAGAAAGACCGCCATTGGCATGAATAAGCAGAAATTTCCTCCGATTAAGCCGACGAAGTGGCGAGGGGAGTCGATGCCGCGCATGGAATCGAAGGGGTTCCATAGGATTTCCCGGGATACCCATTCCATTTTTGCAGTCCAATCGTCCGGATAGGGCTGCAGCACAATCGGTATGGTTAAAAAGAAAAGAAAGCTGGCATACAAAAAAACAAAGAGATAAAAAATCGTATCCCGCAGGCTTTTTTTACCTATAAAGGGCAGCGCTGCCGCAAAAGCCAGCACGCCGATCCATAAAGAATCTATGATAGAAATGTGCAGCGTTGCACCAATGAAGGAGTCAAATAAAATGTACATGGAGTCACCGTCCGCTTTCCGCCCCGCATACCTGGCATGTCATTGTTCATTCCTCCTCCGGCACACTGTCGGCATTGTCTTGGCTTTCCTCCACCCTATCGTAACACGGCGCGGCAGCGGCGGCAAGCCTTTTCCGCGTTTAGCGGGACGGTGTGCTTGGCAACGTTTGACAACACCCCCTGGTTTCGGCTATAATAAATAAATACTTATCCAATGGGGCGGCCAATTCTACGGCAAAAGCGACGAGAACCGCCCCCAAAGCCACGAAACCGACTGCGGGCAGGCCGCACGGTGCGTACCCCCGCAAAGAAAAGGAGGATTTGCCTATGGCCAGCATGAAGCCTAAACTCAACGAGAAATCCGGGCTGTTGGAGCTCGGTTTCCAGTTTACCGATGTCAAGGAGCCGAACCTGTTCCGGAATATGTACCCGTATAACGATATCCCCAAGCTGATTTTTAACCAACGGATTGTGCCGATGAACCTGCCGAAGGATATCTTTATCACCGACACCACCTTCCGCGACGGGCAGCAGGCCCGTTCGCCCTACACCGTGCAGGAGATCTGCGACATCTTCACCCTGCTGCACAAGCTCGACAACGGCAGCGGCATCATCCGCCAGACCGAATTCTTCCTGTATTCCCAAAAGGACAAGGAAGCGGTGGAGCGCTGCCGGGAGCTGGGGTATGATTTCCCGCAGATCACCTCCTGGATCCGCGCCAAAAAAGAGGATTTCGCGATCGTCAAGGAGATGGGGCTCAAGGAAACCGGCATCCTGGTCTCCTGCTCGGACTACCACATCTTCAAAAAGATGAAGTGGACCCGGTCGGAGGCGCTGAAAAATTACCTTGAGGTCGTGGACGCCGCCCTGTGCGAGGGCATCGTCCCCCGCTGCCATTTTGAGGACATCACCCGCGCCGATTTCTTCGGCTTCGTCCTCCCCTTCGCGGAAAAGCTGATGGAGATGGCCCGGGACAGCGGTATCCCGATCAAGATCCGCGCCTGCGATACGCTGGGATTGGGGTCTTCAATCCCCGGCGTGGTCCTGCCCCGCAGCGTCCAGCAGATTATGTACGGGCTGACCAACTATTCCGGCGTGCCCTCCGAGCAGCTTGAGTGGCACGGCCACAACGATTTCTACAACGCGGTGCCCAACGCCGTAACGGCCTGGCTGTACGGCTGCTCCTCGGTCAACACTTCCCTGCTGGGCATTGGGGAGCGCACCGGCAACACGCCGCTGGAGGCCATGGTGATCGAATACTGCCAGCTCAAGGGCAACAACGGCGGGATGAACCTCAAGGCGATCACCGAAATCGCCGAGTATTTTGAAAACGAGCAGCATTTTGAAATCCCGCCCCGCACGCCGTTTGTTGGCCGCGCCTTCAACGCGACCCGCGCCGGCATCCACGCCGACGGCCTGATGAAGGACGAGGAGATCTACAACATCTTCAACACCACCGATATCCTGGGCCGCCCGCCCATCGTGGTGGTGGACGCCCATTCGGGCGCGGCCGGCATCGCCGCCTGGATCAACACCTACTTTATGCTTGACGAGGAGAACAAGGTGGCCAAGCAGGATCCCGGCATCCAGAAGATCAAGGAATGGATTGACGCGGAATATGCGGGAGGCCGCACCACCGTCATCGGCGACGCGGAGATGGAGCAGCAGGTCAAGCAGCATCTGCCCCGCCTTCTTACCATCCGGGAGAGCCGGTCGGAATAAACAACAGGGGCGGAAAGTCTCCCTGCCGTGCAAAAAGCGGGAATGGCATACGGCCATTCCCGCTTTTGTTGCACGGTCCATTTTCAGCACAGGAGAAGCGTGTTACGGCAGCAGCTCGCCCTCCGGCGTGGGGGCGGTGCCGGCGTCCTTGGTTTCGAAATAGGCGTCAAGCATGGCTTTGGCCACCGCGGTAGAGGGACGGGAGGTGCCGTTTTCCAAAACCACGGCGATTGCCACCTCGGGGTCGTCATAGGGGGCGTAGCCGATGAAGGTGCCATGGTCGGAGCCGCCGTTGCCGGCCTCCGCGGTGCCGGTTTTCCCTGCCGCGGCGTAGGAGGCGTTGCGAAAAGCCCACATCGCGGTGCCGTCGGTCATCACCTGGCGCATCCCCTGCCGGACGGCATCAATCGCGGTCTGGGAAAACTCCGCCGTCGCGGCGACCTCCGGTTCCACCGGGGTTTCCACGCCGTCGTAGCTGATCACGCTCTGCACCAGGTGGGTCTTGTACCGCACGCCGTTATTGGCGATGGTCATCGCATATGCCGCCAGCTGGATCGGGGTGAAGGAGTTGTCCGACTGGCCGATGGCCGCGGAACAGGTGTCGCCGGGGTTCCAAGCGAGCCCCAGCGTCTGGCGGTAGGCCGGGCCGGCCAGGATGCCCTCGGCTTCGCCCACCTCAATGCCGGTCTTTTGCCCCAGGCCGTAGAGGGCGCTGTATTCGTTCATCTTTTCAATCCCGAGCATCCGCCCCACGTCGTAGAAAAACACGTTGCAGGATTCCTGCAGGGCGTAGACGACGTTGGCGCGGCCGTGGATGCCCATACAGGTCGGGGCATAGCCGCTGTCCGCATAATAGGTATAGGTGCCGGTGCGCTTGCCCAGCGCCGGGGTACAGCTGACCGGCCGGCTGTCCGGGGTGATGATCCCCTCGGTCAAGGCGGCAAGTGCTACGCCGGGCTTCATGGTCGAGCCGATAGCAAAGGTTCCGTTGAGCGCCCGGTTGAAGAGCGGCTTATCCGGGTCGTTGATGAGCTCGTTGTAATCGGCGTTGTAGGTCGAGAGGTTATAATTCGGCCAGGTGGCGCATACCAGCACCCCGCCGGTCTTGACGTCCAGCATGACGACGGCGCCGCTGCGCACATCCTGCCCGCTGCTGCCCTCCGCCTGGGCCCGCAGGGTGGCGATCTGGTCGGCCAGCGTATCCTGCGCGGTCTTCTGTAAGCTGGAATCCAGCGTCAGCACCACGGTATCCCCGGGGACGGGCGAGGTGGTTACCGTCTTTTCCGTTACATTGCCCTCGGAGTCCTTGCGGGTGGTGCTGACCCCGTCCTCGCCCCGCAGGGCGTCCTCCATCGCGGCTTCAATCCCGCTTTTGCCCACGATGTCGTTGAGCTGGTAGCCCTTTTCCTTGAGCTCCTCGTATTCCTCCGCGTAAATCGGGCCGACCGTGCCGATCAGGTGGGAGGCGATCTCCCCGCTTACATATTCCCGCACCGGGGTGGTCTGGACGTTGACGCCGGGAAAGCGGTTGCTGTTTTCCAGGATCCAGTTATAGGTATCCTCCGAAATATCGGAGGAAAAGGTGAAGGGGTTTCGCAGGGAAAATTCCCGCAGCTCCATCTCGTACCGCACCCCCGCGATGGTGCGCTGCTCCTCCTGGCTGAAGCCTTCCAGCTTGTACCGCTCAATCAGCGCATCCATGCACTGTTCCGCCGTGGCGTACTCCGCCATGCGCAGCTTGCTTTTGAGCGTGGCGATGCTGCTGTCCCGGCCGTCCACAAATTCATACGGCGCTTTGCCGGTGATCGGCAGGGAGTCGCTCCATTCTTCCCCGTTTTGGGTCAGCAGGTCGGTCAGCGACTGGATGATGGTATTCTGCTGCCGCTCTTCCTCGTCGCTGCTTCCGCGGGGGAAAAAGTCGTAGTCGAACACGACGGAAAAGCTGGTGCGGTTGACAGCCAGCGGGCGCATATAGCGGTCAAGGATCTCCCCGCGGGAGGCGGAGATGGGCACCTCTGTGGAGGCGCTGCGGCTGGCCAGGTCGGCGTACTCGTCGCCGTCAACGATCTGGATCTGGAAAAGGCGCACCGAATAGCCGCCGAAAATCAGCGCGATAGCGGCGGCCAAGGCGACGGCGCGCCGGCGGGTAATGCCACGGTTGGAACGTTCCATGCTTCAATCCCTTTCAAAGCCGGGGGTGGAGGTGCGAATAGGTGCGGATAAGCGGCCGCGTTTCCCCGCAGGGGCAGGCCGCGTTCTGCCCAGGGCGCCGCAGCGCCCAAAGCAAGGGAGGAACGCCCCACGTTCCAAATCCTCGCTACGAGAGGAGGAACGCCCCGCGTTCCAAGTCCTCACATAAGAGGGAAAAACGCGAAGCGTTTTTCTGGAGGAACGCCCCGCGTTCCTCCTATTCTCTGCGCCGCAGCAGCCGGGAAATCCCGTAAACCGCCCCATAGAGCAGCGGAGAGAGCACCAGAGTATACACGGCGTTGGGGAGGAGAAGGTGCAGCAGGACATACGCCGGTTCCGCCTGCGACACCAGGATATGATTGAAAAACAGGTCCAGGATCCCCTGAATGGCCAGCGTGCCGGCAATCAGCATCAAAAAGGAAAGCAGGTTGTTGCGCATCAGCAGCTGGATCAGCAGCCCGGCCGCACAGCAAAGAGCCATAAGGATCAGCGCGTTGAAGCCCAGCAGCCGGTCGGAAAACAGGTCCCAGAGCAGCCCGGCCGCCACCCCGGCGGCGGCGCCGCCCACCGGCCCTTCGCACATGGCGATCGCTACTGCCAGAGGGATCAGGAGCACCGGGCGCCCTCCCGCAATTTCCGGGAAAAGGCGGGGCGCCGACTGCAAAAGCAGCGCCAGCAGGAGGATCAGTCCGTAAGCCGTCCATTTCAGATAGCGGTGCCCGAGCTTGGGCATGGGGTTGTGCGAACCGATGGGTTCGTTGTCCGGCATGGCTGCGCCTCCTTTCCAGGCCGGCTGCCCGGCCGCGCTTATTCTTCCGCGTTTTCTCCCTGCCCGTCAAAGGAAATGATGATGAAGACGTCGGACAGGTTTTTCAGGTCGGCGAACGGCTCAATGACGGCGTACATGGTCAGCGCATCCGATTCCGGCTGGATTTCCTGGATGGTGCCGATGAGCAGCCCTTCGGGGTAAATGCCGCCCCTGCCGGACGTGACCACATAATCCCCGGTCGCCGCGCCGCTGTCCCGGGAGAGGAGGTTCAGCCGCAGCCGCCCCTCCTGCGCCAGCGAGGCGGAGCCGCCGGTGACCCCGCCGCTGCGGGTGCGGCTGACGTAGGCGCTCACTTGGGTGGCCGGGTCAAGGATGGTGCGCACCTTCGCATAATTGAGCCCGACCTCATATACCACCCCAACCAGCCCGTCCGGCGTGATCACCGGGTCGTCGGCCTTGACGCCCTCAAGGGAGCCGGCGTCAATAGTAAAGTTGCCGTATTTATCCGCCGGGTCCATCGCGATGACCCGCCCGTCCGCAAACTGGTAGTCGGGGTTCTGTTCCTTTAGCTCGAGGAATTCACGGTACAGCTCGTTTTGGCGGCGCAGCTCATCCGCCTCCACCTGGTTTTGGCGCAGCTCGTTGACCTCGCTTTGCAGGCGCTCGTTTTCCTCCCGCAGCGCATTGGAGTCGGTGAAAATCCCGATAAAGCTGTTGAAGCCGTCGGAAACCGTGGTGGCCAGGGACTGCAGGGGGGTGACGACCGCGCCGGTGATGGTGGCCGGGATAGTGGACACGCCGCCGGTGGACGCGGCGTAGATCATAATGCCGATCAGGAAGAGCGCCACCACGACCAGGGCCTTGAACGCCACGCTTTTCAGAAATTCTTTCACGGGGTCCCTCCTAACCACCCATCATACAGGGGGAATATGTCTTTCCGGTCAAGGAAAAGAAAGAATCCGCGGCTTTTCGCCCACCGCCCTCTCCGGGTAGGGCGGGTACGAGAAAGCCCCGCGCCCGCGGTTGGCGGAGGCGGGGCGGGATCCCTTACCGGGAATGCTTGGCGCGCAGGTCGCTGATCATGCCGCGGTCAAGGCATTTGCCCGTGCCGTTGACCACGCAGTCCAGCGGATCCTCCGCGATATGCACCGGCATACCGGTCTCGCGGTTGATCAGCACGTCCAGCCCGCGCAGGAGCGCGCCGCCGCCGGTGAGCATGATGCCGTTGTCAATGATATCGGCCGACAGCTCCGGCGGGGTGTTTTCCAGCGTCGAGCGGATCGCGTCAACGATCGAACCGACCGGGTCGGCCAGGGCCTCGCGGATCTCCTCAGAGGAAACGGTGATATTCTTGGGCAGGCCGTCCAGGAGGTTGCGGCCCTTGACCTCCATGGTGGTTTCCTCCTGGCCGGGGAAGGCGGAGCCGATGCTGATCTTGATGTTTTCCGCCGTGCGCTCGCCGATCAGCAGGTTGTATTTTTTCTTGATGTACGAAACGATCGCCTCGTCAAAATCGTCCCCCGCGGTGCGGACCGAGCAGGAGGTCACGATGTCGTCCAGCGAGATAACCGCCACCTCCGAGGTGCCGCCGCCGATATCAACCACCATGCAGCCGGCCGCGTCGCCGACCCGCAGGCCCGCCCCAATGGCCGCGGCCATCGGCTCCACAATCAACTCCACGTCCTTGGCGCCGGCGCTGCGCGCAGCCTCGTCCACCGCCCGGCGTTCCACCTCGGTCACGCCCGAGGGGATGCATACCATCACGCGGGGGCGGCTGAAGATCGACGAGTGGGTGGTTTTGCGGATGAAATGCTTGAGCATCTCCGCCGTCACGTCAAAATCCGCGATCACGCCGTCCTTGAGGGGGCGCATGGCGGAGATCGAGCCAGGGGTGCGGCCGATCATCTCCTTAGCTTCGGTGCCGACCGCCATGACCGTGTCGGTTTTGACGTCTACGGCAACCACCGACGGCTCGCGCATGACGATCCCTTTGCCCTTGACGTAGACCAGGGTGTTGGCGGTGCCCAAGTCGATGCCGATATCGCGGTTAAAAAACATATGGCTTTCTTCCTTTCCTCATAAGCGGCAAAAACTGGAGGCGCCGCGTGTTTTCCTTGCGTGTCCGCACTGGCAATATCCCCTCTGCCCGCTTGCCCAAAGAAGGGGGAAGCGGGACAGCGAAAGTTTTGGCGGAAATAGGGAGGTTTATGCATCGCGACAGGAAGATTCTCCCATCACCAAAGGGCGCGGCTGCCCGCCCGCGCAAAGCCCTTGAGGGCGGCCGGCCCTGGAAAGCGACACTATGACAAGTATTTATTATATACTGCCGCGGCGTTTTGTACAACCGGGTTTTGCTGAAAATTTTCTTAAGCTTCCCGTTCCGTTTCTAGTGGAAATTGGGAAAAAACGGATGACACCCTCCGCGGGCCGGCTCATTCCTCCGGCAGCCCTTGGAGGAAACGCCACAGCCGTCCGCCCGGCAGCCCCATCACGGTGTAGAAATCACCTTCAATGCCCCGGATGTTGCGCAGGCCGGCGCCCTGGATGCCGTAGGCGCCCGCCTTGTCCATCGGTTCCCCGGTGGCGACGTATTCGTCGATCTCGCGGGGGGAGAGAGGATAAAAGGAGACCCTGGCGCTGTCGGCAAAGCCCTTTCCCTCCGGCGGGCAGCCCGGCCCGAACAGCCAGACGCCCGTGTATACCGTATGGGAGCGCCCCTGCAGGAGGCGGAGCATCCGCCGGGCGTCCTCCGCATCCCGCGGCTTGCCCAGCACCAGCCCGTCCACCGACACCACCGTGTCGGCGCCGAGCACCGTCCGGCCGGGGAAGCGGGAAGCGACCTCCGCCGCCTTGCCCCGCGCCACCGCGCAGACCGCTTGGTCCAAGGGCAGGCGCGGGTCAATCGCCGGTTCGCTGCCGGCGGGAGCCGTCTCAAACGGCAGGCCGAGCAGGGTGAGGATCTCCCGGCGGCGGGGGGAGGCGGAGGCCAGCACCAGGGGCAGGTTTAAGCAAGCGGGGGAAGATTCCATAGGGGACCGTCCTTTCGGGAAGGGATTTTCCGGCTCCTTCGCCGGCAGCAGGGGAAATCGGCGGCGGCCCGCACCTGCCGTGAGCGATCCGCGCGGCGTAGGGGGTTGCTTTTTCTCGGCGGGGAAGCCCGCGCCGGAGCCGGGAGCTTTTGCCGGCCAAGTCTGCACCTGCGGCGAGCTTCGCGTTCAGCGCACCTTTTTGTACAGCAGCAGGGCGGCGGCGATAAACAGCACCTGAAGGACGTTGACCTGCATATGAAAGGAAAAACTCAGATCGATGATCGCGAGGTCGAGCCGGCCCAAGTCGAAGCCGATCGACTCCCCCCAGGTCAGCCATTTCAAAAAGCCAATGTCCTTGGTCAGCGTCCCGACAAGGGCCGAGAGCACGATGGCCGCCAGGACCAGAAAAACCAGGATGAGGGTGTTTTTCGCCTTGCTCATTGTCATACTTCTCCTTTGGGCACCCTCCGGCCTCCGGAGCCGTTTCGGCCTCCGGGAGCCGGAGGGTTTTGTTTATCCTTGGGGCGGCATTCCGTCCGCGCCCCGGCATAAAGCCGACACGGGCGGAAACGGAGGGGGCTGCTCTGCCGCCGGCCCGTGCCCGTGCTGGTTACCGCCGGCCGGTGGAGCCGAAGCCCCCGTCCCCGCGGGCGGTCTTTTCCAGCTCCGCCACCTCTTCAACGGCGGGCAGCAGCACCGGCGCGATCACAAGCTGGGCGATCCGCTCCCCCGGTTCGATGGTGTAGGGCTCGTCCGACAGGTTGATCATCCCCACCCGCAGCTCGCCGGTATAGTCGCTGTCGATGACGCCGACGCAGTTGGAAAGGGTCAGCCCGTGCTTGGTGGCCAGCCCGCTGCGGGCATAGACCAGCCCTACCGTCTCCGGCGAGGGCAGGCCAATGGCGATGCCGGTCGGCACGCCGGCCCGCTGCCCGGGAAGGATGGTCAGCGGCGCGTCGAGCAGGGCGTAAAGGTCCATCCCGGCGCTGCCTGGGGTGGCGCGGGTCGGCAGCACCGCCCGTGGGTCCAGCTTTTTGATTTTCAGGGTGAGATCGGCCATGGGAAACCTCCTGTATCGTATGATCCAAGGTGTTCAAAACGGTCGCTGAGGCAAAGCGGCCCGCCCGCGCCCCCTTTCCCAAGCGGGGGGCGGCTGGGGAGCCGGCACGGGCTTCCCGGGCGGTTCTGGAAGGCGAGGATGCCCGGCGGGACAAGCGGAAGGGGCTCCGCAAACGCGTTATTCCACGCCCCGCCGGTACAGCCCGCGGGTAAAGCCGGCGGGAGGGCTGCCCCCCTGCCGGTAGTCCCGCAGGACGGCGGCCGCCTGTTCCGGCGTTTCGTCGGTGAAATGCAGCAGCAGGAAATCCAGCCGCGGCAGCTCCGGCAGGCGGTCGGCCAGGTAGAGCGGGGCGGAGTTCAGCAGCTCCGCGCACCCGTCCGCGCCGGGCCCGCCTTCGCAGGCGACGGGGAAACGGACCCCCTTGCGGTCAACCAGCGCCCCCCGCCCTCCGCAGGCGGCGCAGCCGGCGGCCGCCCGGTATGGGCAGCTGCGCATCAGCATCAGCGGCTGCCGCCCGTAGGCGAGAAGCCCGGCCGGCAGGGGGGAGGAACGGACGAAATCCATCTGGCGGAAGGTGAGCTCCTGCGAGAGCACGGCGGCGCGGACACCTCTTTCTGCCAGCACATGCAGGCTGCCGGCGTTGAACACGTTCATCCCGAAGCCGGCCAGCGGGGCCAGTCCCGCGCCGCGCGCCGGCTCCAGCGCCCCGATGTTGCCGCACAGTGCAAAGCGCGCCCCGGCCTCCGCCGCCCGCCGGCACAGCGCGGTAATCTCCTCCTCCCGCCCGAAGAGGCCGCGGGGAAGCTCGACCCCCACCGGCAGGCGGCCCGCCCAGGCGCGCAGGACGTCCTCGGCGGTGTGCAGCGGGAGGATCAGCGCGTCGGCGTCCAAGCCCGCCGGCGCCTGCCCCGCCTCCGCAAAGCGGGCGACTAGGGCGGGCCGGGCGGGAAAAGGGCGGCCCGGCGCGGTTTCTTTTGGGATGCGTCCCCGGTCAAAGGGCACCGGAGACGGGGCGGCCCGCTGGGCCAGCAGCCCGCCCAGCACCTGCCGCCGCAGGGCGTTGAGGGCGGCGGCGGGAACGGTCAGACCCTCCTGCAAATCGCAGGTGACGGCGGCCCGGAAGGGGGTGCCTCCCGTTTTTTGGAGCTGCGCCGCCGCCCGTTCCGCATCAAGCGGGCGATGGATGGCCGGCTCGGGCGCCGGCCCTTCCGCCTCGGCCGTGTGCCCCTGCCCGTCGTCGGCAGTCAGCCGCAGCGGCTGGCCGGCCCGCATGGTTAGCTTCATAGAAACCGGTACGCGGGGCGCCTCCTTTTCATACAGGCGTTCCAGCCGCCCCAGCACCGGCGCGGCGGCGGTGACATCCTCCTTGCGGCGGACGCCGAACATCCCCGCCCCGCGGCGGCCGGTATAGTAACCATCCGTAAAACCAGAACGGGAAAATACGGATTGTAAATCATCAACCAACTGACGGATTTCGGTTTCCGGCCGGCCGTCCCGGGCCGCGGCATAGGCGGCCGTGGCGGCGGCGACGTATTCGGGCCGTTTCATCCGTCCTTCGATTTTCAAGGAACAGACCCCGAGGGCGGCCAGCTCCCCCACCTGTTCCCGCAGGGAGAGGTCGCGCAGGGATAGGGCGGCTTCCCCCTCCCCGGCCGGGCGTTCCCGCCCTCCGCGGCAGGGAGCGAAGGGGAGGCGGCAGGGCTGGGCGCACAGGCCGCGGTTGCCGCTCCGCCCGCCGAGCATGGCGGACAGCAGGCATTGGCCGGAAACGCACATGCACAGCGCGCCGTGGACAAAAATTTCCAGTTCCGCGCCCTGCCCGGCACAGGCGGCGATTTCCGCCTTGGACATTTCCCGCGCCAGCACCACCCGGGAGAAGCCGAGGGCGGCCAGCTCCCGCACCCCGGCGGGGGTATGGCAGGACAGCTGGGTGGAGGCGTGCAGCGGCATGTCCGGCGCGGCGGCGTGTACGGCCCGCGCCAGCCCGAGGTCCTGCACGATCAGCGCGTCCACGCCCAGGGCACAGACCTCCTCGGCCAAGGCCAGGGCGGCGGGCAGCTCGTCCTGGCGGACCAGGGTGTTGAGGGTGAAATGCACCTTGGCCCCCCGGGCATGACAAAAGGCCACCGCCTCCCGCAAGGAGGCGGCGTCAAAATTGTGGGCGTTGCGGCGGGCGTTGAACCCGCCGCCCCCCAGATATACCGCGTCCGCGCCGCAGCGGACGGCGGCGGTCAGAGCCTGCATGGAGCCCGCCGGGGCCAGGATCTCCAGGCCCGGCGTCCCCGCGGGCGGCCCTTTTATAGCGAAGGGCCCCTGCTGCTTGCCCACGGCCTATTTTTCCTGCCCGCCCACCGGGTAGCCGGGGACGTATTTTTTGCGCAGGTCGTTCAGCTCCCGGCGCAGCCGTTCGGCTTCCCGCCGGGCTTCGTCCGCTTCGGAGCGGGCGCGGGCGTTGTCGCTGAGGTATTCCTTGATCTGGCTGCGCAGGTTGTCCGCCGAGGCGTTGGCCTTGCGGGCCTCGTCCTGTACCGTGATGGCGGTCAGCACCGCCGCCATGGTGGTGGAAACGCGGGGGTCGTTGTTCATCAGCGCCCGCATCGAGCGGTCCAGCTCCGCGCCGAGTTCCAGCACATAGGACTCCGGCTCGTCGGAGGCGATGATGTATTCGGTCCCGCAGATATCAAGTTTGACACGGTGTTTTGCGGCCATAGCAATCGGCTCCTTCCGTTGACGGTAAAGGACGGTTCCGGCGGGGAAGGCGCGGCATCGCCCGCCGAAAGCGCCGGCAGGCGCCGTCTGCGGGAGCTTACGCGGCTTTTTCCCTTTTCCGGCCGGCTTCGCCCCTTGGTTTCTTTGTTACCATTTTATATCTTCCATTATAATCTACCCTGCGCTAAAAATCTACCCCGCCGCACAGGGTTTCCCCCAAAAATTACAGCCCGTTTTCTATCCGGACGCTGCTCCCGCGGGGGGAACGGCTGACCACGATTTTTTTATCAATCCTCTCCTTGAGCTCCTGTACGTGGGAGATGATCCCCACCAGCCGGTCGGTCCCCGCCAGGGAAAGCAGGGTGGCGATCGCGGCGTCAAGGCTTTCCGCATCAAGCGAGCCGAAGCCCTCGTCCACGAACATGGTGTCCACCGTCACGCCGCCCGCCTGCTGCTGGATCACGTCGGACAGGCCGAGGGCCAGCGCCAGGGAGGCCTTGAAGCTCTCCCCGCCCGACAGGGTTTTGACGTGCCGCGCCTTGCCGGTGTAGTGGTCGAACACCCCGAGGTCGAGCCCCCGGTCCGTCAGGGATTCCTGGAAATCGTTGCGCACCAGCTCAAACCGGCCGTGGGTCATTTTTTCCAGCCGCCGGTTGGCCTGCCGCAGGATGCGGTCGAAGTAGACGGCCTGGACCGCCGTCTCAAGCTGGAGCTTCTTTTTGCCCTTGATCATCCCGTTGGCGGCGTCCGAGAGGGAGCGCAGGCAGAGCAGGCCCTTTTCCAGCTCTTCGGTTTCCGCCAGCTTTTCGGAAAGCTCCTTTTCAATCCGCCGGTTCCCATCCAGCCGGGAGCGCAGGGCGGCGGCCTGCTCCCACTGCCGGGCCGCCCGGCCCTCGCAGTCGGATAGGGCCGCTGCGGCCTGCCCGGCGTCGCCGTCCCGGCCGGCGGTTTCCGCTTGCAGCCGGCGGACGGCCTCCTGCCAGGCCTCCCGTTCGGAGAGCAGGCGCTCCCGCTCTGCCCGGCGGGCCTGGAGCTCCTCGGGCGGGCACATGGCGGCGGCCGCCGCTTCCTCCCCGTCAAAGCCGGCCTCCATGCAGTGCCGGCGGTAGCTTTGCGTCAGCTCCTGCTCCTCCCGGCGGGCGGCGAGGGCGGTGTCCCGGCCCTGCGCGGCCAGGGAGGCGGCGCTTTCCGCCTCCCGCTCGGCCTGCTGGCACTGTGCGCGGCGGGCCTCCCGTTCGGCGTCCAGCTGCGCCAGAAGGCGGGCAAGCTCCTCCGCCCGCTCCCGCGCCTGGGCGGGAGAAAGCGTGCCGGCGGGCAGGGAGGCGGCCAGCGCCTCCTGCTCCGTCCGGGCGGCGGTGAGGGCGGCGGCCTGCCCGGCCTTTTCCTGCCGGAGGGCGTCCCGCTTCTGCTGAGCGCCGCGGCAGTCCTGCTCCCGCTGGGCCAGCAGGGCGGGCAGCTCCCGCCGGCGCTGTGCCTGCCGCTCGGCCTCCTGCCGCTGCGCCCGGAGGGCCTGCTCCTCTTCCGCCAGCGCCCGACGGGCCGCTTTGGCGGCGCAGAGAAGGGCGGCCGGCTCCCCCTCTGCCGGGAGGCCGGCCTCTTCGGCCCGCTGCCGGAGCGCCGTCCGCGCGGCATCCCTGGCGGTTCGCTGCTTTTCCAGCGCGCCGCTTGCCGCCATGCAGCGCTCGTTTTCGGCGTCCCGTGCGGCCTTGAGCCGGTCCAGCACGTCCCGGCCGGGTGCGGACGGCGGCAGGGGGGCGGGGGAGGGATGCTCCCGCGCGCCGCAGACCGGGCAGGGCTCCCCGGGCTGGAGCCGTGCGGCCAGCAGCCCTGCCTGCGCGTGGAAAAACAGGGCTTCCGCCCGGTCGTATTCCTTCTTGGCGGCGGCATAGGCCGCGGCGGCGCGGGCGAAGGCATCCTGCGCGCCGGCCAGGGCTGTTTCTTCCTCTTCACAGGTGCGGGCCGAGGCGGTGAGCCCGTCGAGCGCCCGGCCGCGGCGCTCCGCTTCCTCAAGGCGGCCGTCCAGCCGGGCGAGCAGGGCCTCCGCCCCTTCAAGGGCCCGGTATTCCTCCTGCCCCTGCTGGTGGAGCGCCTGTGCGGCGTTCAGCCGTTCGTCGGCGCGGGCCAGCTCGTCCGCGAGGGCGCCGAGGGCCTTTTCCATTTCATCGGCCGCCCGCGCCTGCTCGGCCAGGCGGTCGTACTGCGGCAGCAGGAGGGAAAGGGAAGACTGCTCCTGTTCGAGGGCGCGCCGGCGGGGCTCCGCTTCCTCCGAAGCTTTCCAATTTTCGGCGGCGCGCTCCCGCGCGGCCTGCGCCTGCTCCTGCCGCCGGGCCAGGGAGCCGGCCTGCTCTTCCGTCTGGTCCGCCCGGCTCCGCGCGCTTTGCAGCAGGGCGCGCTCCGCCGCGAGGGCCTGCGCCCGTTCGGCCAGCTGCAGGGACGCCTCAAGCTCCGCCGCCTGGGCGGCCTGCTCCTGCCGCTGCCCTTCCTCGGCGCGCAGGCGGGCGAGCTTCTCCCGCTTTTTGGCGGTTTCCTGCGCTTCGGCCAGGCGGACGGTCAGGCGCCGCCGTTCCTCGTCCAGCGCCCCCAGCCCGCCGTCCAGCTCCCGGAGCCGGCCGGCGTCCCGGCGGTTTTGCTCCCGCAGGGCGTCCCGCACCGCGGGGACGCCGAAGGGGCCGTCCTTTTCCAGCGCCGCCACCGCCTCTTTCAGGGCGGATGGGGAGGGACCCGGCTCGTCCGGCGCGGAGGCTTGCCCTGTTTCCGCTGAAGCCGCCCCGCCGTCCGCGTCCGCCTCACCGATCCGGATGCGGCGGCAGTTGTCGAGCAGGTGGGTGCGGGCGGCCGCCAGCGCGCCTCCCTGCTCCTTTGTCCGGGCAGCCAGCTCCTGCTGGATGCGGCGGTAAATGCCGGTGTCAAAAATCCGGCGGAAAATTTCGGCCCGTTCGTCGCTGCCGGCCAGCAGCAGGCGGAGGAATTCCCCCTGCGCAAGCATACAGATCTGGCTGAACTGCCGGTGGTTCAGCCGGAGCAGCTCCTCTATGCAGCGGGTGACCTCGCCCACCTTGGCGACCACCCGGCCGTCCGGGTAGGTCAGCTCCGCCGCGGCAGGCTGGCGGGTCGTCCCTTCCCCCCGCCGCTTGGGGCGGGCGTATTCGGGGCTGCGGCGGACAAGGTACCGCTGCCCCCGGTGCTCAAAGGCCAGGGAGACGAAGGTTTCGGCCTCGGGGGGCGCAAAGTCGCTGCGCAGCCCCTCCCCGCCCCGGCGGCTGCCGCTGGCTTCCCCAAACAGCGCGTAGGAGATGCCGTCAAAAATGGTGGTTTTCCCGGCGCCGGTGTCCCCGGTGATCAGGAAGAGCCCCCGCCCGCCCAGCTTGGTAAAATCCACCTCGCAGCGCCCGGCATAAGGGCCGAACGCGCTCATGGTAAGCAAAATCGGTTTCACAGTCCGCTTCCTTTCCAATCCTGTTGGGGGAGTGGCCTACGCGTCCTCCCGCGCCTTTTCAATCACCTGCCGCAGGACCGCCCGCTGCCCGTCGGACAGCGGCTCCCCGGTCACCTGCCGGAAGAATTCTGCAAACAGCTCCTCCTCGCTTTTTCGGGCGAGGGGGTCGGCTTCGGCCTCTTCGCCGGCCGGCTCCCGGGATGGGGGCGCCAGCTCGACGTGCAGGAGGTTGGGGTATACGGTGCGCAGCCTCTCAGCGGGGTCGAGCACCGCCTCGTCGGTCAGCACCGCGTAGATATAATCCTCCCGCTGAGGGCCGGCGCTCTGCTTGGCGGCGGCCAGCAGGTCGTCCAGCCGCCCCCGGATCTGCCGCAGCTCCCGCCGGGGCGCCAGGGGCAGAAGCTCGACGGCGGTATCCCCCTTGGGGCCGAGGGTCACGAGCGGCACGCTCTTGGCATGGCGGGCCTCCGAGAGGGAGTATTTGAGCGGGGAGCCGGCGTACCGCACCGTATCCCGCCCCATCCGCTGGGCGCGGTGCAGGTGCCCCAGCGCCACGTAGTCGAACCCGTCAAAGCAGGAGACGTCCACATTGTCGCTGCCGCCGACCATCACGGTGTCCGATTCGCACAGCTCCGGGCCCTGCCCGCCCGCGCTGACAAACTGGTGGGCCACCAGGACATGCCGCTCCTGCGGAGGGCACTCTTGCAGAGAGCACTCTTGCAGAGGGTGCTCCCGCGGAGGCAGGGGGGGCGCCGCCAGCGCAGCCCGCACCGCCTCTTCGGTAGTGGAGGCGGCGCAGCCCAGGCGGGCGTTGACCATCGCCGGCCGCAGGAAGGGCAGGAGGGTAAAGCAGACCGGGCCGTATTCGTCGGACAGCGTCACCCGGCGGACCTTCCCGTCGTACTGCCCGGCAATATAAACCCCCTGCCCGGCAAAAAGCCGGCTGCCGAATTCCAGCCGCTCGGGGGAATCGTGGTTGCCCGAAACGGCCAGGACGGGGATCCCCCGCTCGCCGAGCCCGCTTAGGAAGTCGTCGAGCAGCTCGACCGCCTCTGCCGGGGGGATGGAGCGGTCGTACACGTCCCCCGCGATCAACACCCCGTCCACCTTGTGCCGGTCGGCGAGGGACAATATTTCCTTTAATATGTACCGTTGGTCCTCCAGCATTGGGGCCTCAAGCACGCATTTCCCCAGATGGAGGTCGGCAAGGTGAAGCAGACGCATGAAAAGCCTCCCTGCGGCCCCGCCTTCCGCCGGGGCCCCTTTCTTTTGGCTTTTAGTATACCGTATCCGCGGGCAAAAAGCCAGACCGCGGCTTTATCGGTCCCGCCCCAGCCTGCGGAGGCATAGCGCCGGCGCCCAGAAACTCAGCGTTGCAATGGCATACGCACGATGCTATAATATACAGGTTGAGAAAAACTAGGCAAGGAGACAATACAAAGCGGCGTGAAAAGCAGGGATGCCGGGATTGCCCCTTGCCTATTGGGGGTTTGCCTAAGAATCACACGATGGACACAGAAGATTTAAAGACCGTTTACAAATCGGCGGGACGTCTCCGGTACAATACAATAGAGACTTTACGGTTGCCCTGCGGGGGACCGTACGGGGCAGCCCGGACCGCCGGGACGCCGGGGCTTCGCCTGCGGCGGTTACTTTGAAAACGCAGGAGGGAAAGCGAAAACATGATTGAGGTAAAAAACCTGACGAAGCGATATGGCGGCCACCTGGCCGTCAACGATATCAGCTTCTCGGTGGATGAAGGGGAGGTCGTCGGCTTCTTGGGGCCGAACGGCGCGGGAAAGTCCACCACCATGAACATCCTGACCGGCTACCTGTCGGCCAGCAGCGGCATGGCCAAGATCAACGGCTTTGATATTTTGGAGAAGCCGAACCAGGCCAAGGCCAGCATCGGCTACCTGCCGGAGCAGCCGCCGCTGTATCTTGATATGACGGTGCGGGAATATCTGGATTTCATGTACGACCTGAAAAAATGCACCCTCAACCGCGGGACGCATATTGCGGAGATCTGCCGGCTGGTGAAAATCGAGAACGTGTACGGCCGGCTGATCAAGAACCTGTCCAAGGGCTACCGCCAGCGCGTCGGCCTGGCCCAGGCGCTGATCGGCAACCCGCCGGTACTGATCCTGGACGAGCCGACCGTCGGCCTTGACCCGAACCAGATCATTGAGATCCGCACCCTGATCAAAAACCTGGGCAAGCACCATACCGTCATCCTATCCTCCCACATCCTGCAGGAGATTGAGGCGGTCTGCGACCGGATTATCATCATCAACCAGGGGGTACTCGTGGCGGACGACACCGCGGCCAACCTGACCCGGAGGTATTCCAGCGACCGGCGCCTGCTCCTGCGGGTCGCAGGCGGGGAGGAAGACGTGCTGCACCTGCTCGAACGCGTCCCGGGGGTGGAGAACGCGGTTTCGCTCGGCGAAAAGGAACCGGGCGTCTTCGAATTTGCCATTACCCCGGCGGAGGGGCAGGACGTCCGGCGGGAGATCTCCAGCCGCCTGGCCAGCCGCAACTGGATTATCATGGGGATGCGGTCTATGGAAATGACCCTGGAAGACGTGTTCGTGGCCCTGACCCGCGAAAACCTGTCGGCGGCCCGGAAACATAAGAAAGGAGGGCGCGCCTGATGGGTGCCGTATTCAAAAAGGAATTCAAGTCGTTTTTCACCTCCCCGGTCGGTTACATCCTGCTGGCGGTCATGACCTGCGCGTCCGGATTTTTCTTTTATGTGTTCAATGTGTTTAACTACAGCGCCGACCTGTCATATACGTTCAGCAACCTGTTTACGGTCGTGCTGCTGATCCTGCCGATCCTGACCATGAGGCTGTTCAGCGAGGAGAAAAGGCAGAAGACCGACCAGGCGCTGCTGACCTCGCCGGCCAGCCTGACCGGCATTGTGCTCGGCAAATTTTTTGCCGCGCTGCTGATGTTTGTGCTTTCGCTGGTGATCCTGCTGGTGTTCGCCGTAGTCATCGCCTTCCAGGTCACCCCGTCGTGGAGCGTGATTATCGGCAACTTCCTGGGCCTGATCCTGGTAGGCGGCCTGGTGATCTCGATCGGCCTGCTGATCTCAAGCCTGACCGAAAGCCAGCTCATTGCGGCGATCGGCACGCTGGGCATCTCGGTGGCGCTGATCATGATGGACAGCCTTTCCACGATCTTTTCAAGCATCCCGGCGGTGGGCACGGTGATCGATTTCCTGTCCGTCTCCCAGAAGTATACCGAATTCACCAGCGGGATCCTGAATTATGCTTACGTGATCTTTTTCCTGAGCATGCAGGCGCTGTTCGTGTTCCTGACCGTCCGCGTGCTGGACCGCAAGAGATGGAGCTGAGCAGGCCGCTCGTCCCGGCCGCAGGGCCGGGAGATGCCGCGCATTGCCCACCAATTCGGAAAGGAGCATGAGCTTGAAAAACGAAAATACGCCGGAGCGGGAGGAGCTGCGGGACAGCGACTCCCTGCCGGAAACGGAGAATAAAGACACCCAGGCCGCGCCGGCGGCCGCCGAAGAGGCCGCCGGCGCCCCCGCCCCCTCGGAGGAAGCCGCGCAGGAGACGCCTGCGGAAAATCCCGCCGCACAGGAGGCCGAGGCGGCAGAGGATCTGGCCGCCGAAGAGCCGGCCGGGGAAAACGCCGGCGAAGAAGCCCCCGACGGGGCGGACGGCGAGGACCCGAAGGACAAAAAGAAAAAGAGCCGGAAGGAGCGGGTTAAAAAGGACACCCGCAAGCTGCGCTACGGCGGGATCGCCACCGCCCTGACGGTGGTGGTGATCGCCGTGGTCGTCCTGGTCAACGTGGTGGCGAATATCCTCAACGAACGGTTCCCGATCAACCTTGACCTGACGGCGGATAAGCTCTTCACCCTGGGCGATGAAAGCCGGGAGATCGTCAGCAGTGTCGATAAGGACGTGGAGATCGTCGTCTTCGCGGAGGAAAGCACGCTCGCCAACTCGTCGACCGATGGTACGGGCGCGATCCTCAAGCAGCTGCACGAGCTGCTCGGCCTGTACCAGTCCTACTCGGGCGGGAAAATCGACGTCACCTATGTCGACCTCAACAGCGATCCCACCCTGATGACCCGGTACAGCGAGTACGAGGTCACCTCCTACGACGTGCTGTTCCTCTGCGGCGACCGGCATCAGAAGATCAGCATGAACGACATGTTCACCTACGACGAAACCTCGTATTATTACTATGGCACGCTGAATGTCACGGCTTCCAAGGTGGAGCAGATGATGGCTTCCAACCTGATGATGGTGACCTCCGACGAAACGCCGCAGGTCCTGTTCCTGACCGGCCACGGGGAGGACGCCTATGCGACGTCCGGCCTGAAGGCGCTGCTTGAGGTCAACAATTACGAGCCCGTCGACCTGGATATTACCGGGTCGGAGGAGTACAGCGACGAAGCGGTGATGGCGTTCATCGTCGCGCCGGAGGACGATTACAGCGACAGCGAGATTGAGGCCCTGCGCACCTGGCTGGACAACGGCGGCAAGCGCGGCCGCCATCTGATGGTGCTGGTCAATTACGCGGCCAGCTGCCCGAACCTGTATGAGTTCCTGAGCGTGGAGTACGGCCTTGAGGTCACCGACAACCTGGTGCAGGAAACCGACGCCAACCGCGTGTATCAGATGAGCGCCTCCTATGTGTACGGGGATGTCGGCTCCAGCGATTACCTGGCCGATATTGCCGGCTCCCGCGTGCTGATGCCGATCACTCGGCAGATCCTGCCCACCGCCGGCACCGACACCAACAGCTCGCTATTCAACACCTCGTTGCTCACCTTCCCGGAGAGCGCCAAGCTGGTCCGGATGGCGGACGCGATCAAGGATCCGGACAATCCGGACCAGGAAGCGCCGGAACCTTTTGATGCAGACGAATACCCGATTGTGGGCGGCGCTATGGCCACCAGCTGGATCTACGACAGCGACAACAACCGGATTGAGACCAACGTGATCGTGCTGGGCAGCAGCGCGATGGCCTATGAAACGATTACCGGCATGAGCACGGTGGAAAACGAAGCGTTCCTGCTGGGCCTGACCAACGGGATCACCGGCAACGAGAACCCGGTGGATATCTCCAACAAGCCGCTCCAGCAGACCTCGCTGGAATTCACCACCGCGCAGCAGAACATCTTCTTCTTTGTGTTTGTGGTTGCGGTTCCCCTCGTGATCCTGATCGTGTGCCTGGTGGTCTTCCTCAGGAGGAGGCGTCTATGAGCAAGCAGATCCGTACGTTACTCATCGCTGGGGTGGCCGTCCTCGTGCTGGTCGCCCTGCTGCTGGGCCTTCTCTTCCTCCTGCCGGGCGGGGAGGAGGAAGAGGAGTCCTCTTCCTCCAGCGATACGTCGATTACCCTGCTTGATAAATCGACCGACGAAAACGGCGATACCGTCAGCGACCCCGTCAGCCAGGCGGTGGTCAGCCAGGGCGGCGCCTCTTACACCATCGCCCCCGACGAGGAGGGCGAGATGCGGGTCGTGGGCTTTGACGACCTGCCGGTGAACACTTCGGCCGTCAGTGCCATGTCCAGAAGCTTTGCTACGATCGCCGCAACCCGCAAGGTGGCGGATACCTCCGAAAACGAAGCGGACTTCGGCTTGGACGAGCCGCAGGCGACCGCGGAAATCACCTACGCCGACGGCACGGTGGCCACGGCCGAGCTGGGTGACGAGACCCCGCTTGAGGACGGCTACTATTTCCGCCTGAGCACGCAGGAGGGGATCTATATCGTAGGTACCACCCTGGGCAGCCGGATGCTGGATAAGGCGGAAGCCTATGTCGGCACCTCGCTGATCGTCGCCCCCTCAACCAGGGAGGACGACGAGAACGGCCAGGCGGTGGTATACGGGATGAGCCTGAGCGGCGCCGTCCGCTCGTCCAAGCCCTTCTCCGTACGCCTTTATGAAGAGGGCGACCCGGCAAGCCTGAGCAGCTTCGGCTATGTGATCGACTCCCCGAGCATGGCGGGCGTCAGCCAGAATCAGGATGTGCAGTCCCTGTTTTCCAGCGCCACCTCCCTCAGCGCGGCGGGCACCGAAAAGGCCCATCCCACGTCGGAGGATCTGGCGGAATACGGCCTGGATAACCCGTACTCGGTGTGCGAGCTGACCCTGGCCATCCAGAGCAGCAGCACCGACGAGGACGACAACACGGTCATCATCTACTACAACAAGACCAAGCACACCATCCGGCTGGGGGATAAAAACGACGACGGCTATTATTACGCCCTGGTTGACGATTACGACGCGGTGTTCCTGGTGAGCGCTTCCTCCGTGCCGTGGGCGGAGGCGCAGTATGCGGATGTCGTCAACACCTTCCTGTTCTCCAACAACATTGTCGACGTGGCGTCGATTAGCCTGACGGCGGACGGGAAAGAAACCACCTTTGAGCTCGAGCATTTCCCGGATGCGGAAAGCAACGACGAGAAGCTGACCGTCACGGTCAACGGCACCGTCTACCCGACCGGCGATTTCCGTTCCCTGTACCAGGTGTTTATGCAGGTGGAGCGGTATGGGGAGACCGACGAGACTCCCGCCGGGGATCCGGATGTGGTGTTTACCGTCAACCTGAGCGATGACAGCACCCCGGATGTGGTGGCCAGGTTCTATAAGCAGAGCGCCAGCGTGTATATCTGCGCGATAGAAGGCGGCGACACCTATACCGTCAAGGCCAGCGACGTGCAGAACATGCTTACCCAGGTGCAGCGGTATCTCAACGGGGAAGAGGTAGACAACTGACCCTATCCCCGCCCGGCGCCGGGGATATCCCGCCGGCTGCCGCATGTTGTAAAGCACAAAAGGCCCCCTCTTTTGCCTTGGCAAAAGAGGGGGCCTTTGCGGTCCGGCGGCCCGGAACAGGACTAGCGCTTCTTATGCCGCGGCGCGCTTTCCGCGCTCTGCGGCCGATAGAGGACTAGCCGATGGGGAACGGGCCTTTCTCCTGAGCGGAGGCGCACCGCGCATCCCTTCGGTGAGTCGGCTTGCGCACAGTCCGGCCGCCCTTTCCCCGCGCAGGGGATGTGTGCCTCCTCCCTTGGCGGCTTCTCCATGTGTTCCGGCGGCCCCAGGATCGTTATCGCGCCGGCGCGGTCGGCTCCTTGTTTACCTGCTTGCGGTAGCAAAAGACGTCTTTACCGAAGCTGCCGACATAGTGCCTTTCCTGCCAGCCGCGGCGGAGCAGTTCCCCGTTCCGCATTATGTCGCGCTCCGAATCCCCGGGGCAGTCTAGCAGCCAGCCCCCCGGCCGGCAGACCCGGGTCAGCTCCGCGATTTCCCGGTCGAAATCGTCGCCGACGACATGACCGGACATCACCACGTCAAAGGTGTCGTCCGGAAAGGGCAAGGCGTCCGCAAAGCCGTCCAAAACCCGGACGTTGCGGATCCCCTGCTGCTGGGCCTTGTCGCGCATAAATTCCCGGAGCGTCCCTACCGGCTCGCTCGCATACACCCAGGCGGCCTTTTCCGCGGCGGCAAACGCCAGGCGGCCGGAGCCGGCCCCGACGTCAAGGACGATCTTCCCCGTGAGGTCTGCCAATTCAAACAGGCGCTGCTTATCCCATCCCCGGATAAAGTCGCAGTGCTCCGCCATTTCCTCCGGCGTGGTATAGATCGTAAAATCCTCCACGCCGAGCAGGACGTACTTTTCGGCTTCCCGGACCTGTCGGGCACCGGCGTCCGCGGGGGCGCCGCGGACCAGTTCCCGCACCTGCGGCGCGCATTCCGGGCATCGGCGGGCGAGGTACCACGCGACGGCAGGGTTTGCCTTGAGCGCAATCCCCATGCACGCCCGCCATTTGTCCTTATCGTCGCCCCATCCGCCCCAGCGGAGCATCAAGCGGATCTGAAACCGTTCCAAGAGAAGGCAACTGTTGAACGAATAGGCCTCCGGGTCAATCCA
Source organism: Candidatus Avimonas faecium (assembly GCA_904419005.1). GTDB lineage: Bacteria > Bacillota > Clostridia > Oscillospirales > Acutalibacteraceae > Avimonas > Avimonas faecium. The sequence goes on from CAJFQI010000003.1 coordinate 37,719, forward strand.
ATGCAAAGATAACGGCATACAATCCTCCGGCTTTCTGGAGGGCTATTTTCTGTCCGCCCTCCTTACGATGGTTTTGACGGTCAGGACCGCGTATTTCATCTTCAACACCCTTTCTATACAAGATTACGCGGGTATGCGGGGCGCTTTACGGCGCGCCCGCGGCATCCGCTAGGCAATTATACCGCGAATACGATAAAAAAGAAAGTAATATAATAATTTTTTATGCATTTTATTACAAAAACGGCGCATAGCTTCGACTCCCCGATGGAGCGCATGGGCCAAGGAGGCCGGCCCTCCGAAAAGGAGCGGGCGCCCGCTCCCCCGATCATCCCCGGTTCCCCGCCCGAAAAAGCCGCCGGAGGGTTGCGCAAAGAGGGGCGGGCGGGATATAATAAGCGGTATACAAAATGCCCCTGGATCGCCGCCGCCCTGTCCGAGCGGAACCGGCGGAGAGAGGCAAGCGCGCCGCGGCGGGTGCGGGCACAGGCCGGAGGCTCCGGACGAAAAGGGAAAATGCCGAAAAGGGCAGAAAAACACAGGGGCACAGAGAAGCACAAAGAAGCACAAAGAAGTACAGAGAAGCGCCGGGGCCCGCAAGGGGGCGGAAGGCTCGCGCCGAGCCTTTCCTGCGGAGCGGCATGGAAAACGGAAAAAGACAGGGGAGAAAAGCCGATGAAGGTATTGATGGTCCCGTCCTGGTACCCGACGCCGGGCGCGCCGCTGCTGGGCACGTTTTATAAGGAGCAGGCGGAGGCGCTGGCCGAGCGCGGGGTGGAGATGGCGGTCGCCCATGTCAGCGTGGGCGGGGACTTCCGCCCCTCCCACAACGGTATCCGGCGGCAGGAGGTCAACGGGGTGCTGGCCTATGTCTACACCCGTCCCAACCTCACCCCCCGCTGGGAGGGGGGGCGCTGCTGGCAGCGTACCCGGATGCTCGAGGCGCTCTACCGGCGGATTGAGAGGGAATGGGGGCGGCCGGACGTGGTCAACCTGCGCTCCTCCCTGCACGGGTACGAGGCCATGGCCCTCTGCCGCCGGCACGGCCTGCCCCTCTTTTTTATGGAGCATTCCTCCTATGTCTTAACCGAGCCGGCGGACAGCCCGGCGGTGCGGCGGCTCCACGCGGTCATGAAGGCCGCCCGGGTCAACGCCTGCGTCAGCAGCGCCCTGCAAAGGGTGATGGAGCCCGCGGGCGAAACCCGCGTCATCCCCGACCCCGTGGACGGGCGCGCCTTTTATCCCAAGGAGACCCCGCCGCGGGAGGCGTTCACCTTCCGGGCGATGGGCCAGCTCCGGCCGATCAAGGGGTACGACACCCTGATCCGCGCGTTTGCCCTGCTGAAAAAGCGGAGCGCCCGCCCCCTGCGGCTGGAGATCGCCGGCGCGGGCGGGATGCGGGAAAGCCTGCAGGCGCAGATTGACGAGGCGAGGCTCGGCGGGGACTGCCGCCTGGTCGGGACGGTCCCCCGGGAGCAGGCGGTGGATTTCATGAACGGGTGCGACTGCTTTGTCTGCTCCTCCCGGGTGGAGACGCTCTCCTGCGTGCTCAACGAAGCGGCGGCCTGCGGCAAGCCGGTCATCAGCACCCGCTGCGGCGGCCCGCTGGATATCGTGACCGAGGAGACCGGCCTGCTCGTCCCGGTGGACGACCCCGGGGCCATGGCGGACGCCATGCAAAGGATGACCGAAACCGCGGCGTCGTATGACCCGGCCCGCATCCGCGCCCAGACTCTGGAACGCTTTGGGCGGGATACCGTGTGCGAGCGGCTGATCGCCGCCTGCCGGGATGCGGCCCGCTGATTTTTCCCGGCCCGTAGGCATATACATGCCGTGGGAGGGCCGCCGCCCCGCCGGCAAGGCCCGGCGCGGCCATAGAGGTTCCTTACCATATTCATTGAAAAAGGAGTCGGTGACGATGCCGCAGACGTTTTCGCGTCCCCCTCTTCCGCCGAGCCGGGTAATGACCCCCCATCCCGGCGAGGTCCCGTATTACTCCTTCCCCGCATTTGACGCGCTGCCGTTTGTCCGGCACGGCTTTTCCACCCGCCTGGGCGGGGTGAGCCGCGGGGACTGCGAGAGCATGAACCTCAGCTACAGCCGGGGGGACGACCCCGCCGCCGTGCGGGAGAATTTTGAACGCTTCTGCGGCGCGATCGGCGTCAAGGCCGAAAACGTCGTGGTTTCGGCGCAGGAGCACCATATTAACCTGTACAACGCGACTGCGGCCGACCGCGGCCGGGGCGTGACCCGCCCCAAGGGATATGCCGATGTGGACGGCCTGCTGACCGACGAGCCGGACGTGGTGCTCTGCACCCAGTATGCCGACTGCGTCCCCCTCTTTTTCCTGGATCCCGTGCGCCGGGTGGTTGCGACCTCCCACGCGGGCTGGAAGGGGACGGCGGCCCGGATCGGCGCCGTAACGGTGGAGCGGATGGCCGCGGATTACGGCTGCCGGCGGGAGGATATCCTGGCGGCGGTCGGGCCTTCGATCGGCCCCTGCTGCTTTGAGGTGGACGCCCCGGTCTGGGAGGTGTTTGCCGCGATGGCCGAGTTTGCCCCGGACGGCGCTCCTGCCTGCGGGCGGGAGGACGGCGGCGGCAAATACCACGTCGATTTGTGGGAGATGAACCGGCGGATCCTCTGCGCCGCCGGGGTGCGCCCGGAGAAGATTGCCGTGACCGACCTGTGCACCCGCTGCCATCCGGACGTCTTTTGGTCCCACCGGGCCACCGGCGGCCGGCGGGGGAACCTCGGGGCCTTCCTCTCCCTGACCCAGCGCTGAGAGGCGCCCCGCCGCTGTCCCCTCTTTTGCATAGGGGGCGGGAGCAGGATGCAAATATCGCAGGAAGGTGGGAATGGATGATGCCTTACCGCTTGGCGGATATGCTTTTGTATTTTTTCCTCTACAGCTTTTTCGGCTGGGTGATGGAAACGGTCCTCTGTTCCGTTCGGGAACGCCGCTTCGTCAACCGCGGCTTCCTGAACGGGCCGGTCTGCCCGATCTACGGTTGCGGCGTGCTGCTGATGCTGCTGGCCCTGGTGCCGGTCCGCAACGCCATCCCCCATCCGCTCGCCGCGCTGCCGGTGGTGTACGTCCTCGGCACGGCCCTGGCGTCGGCGGTGGAATACGTCACCTCCTGGGCGATGGAAAAGCTGTTCCACGCCCGCTGGTGGGATTATTCGCATTTCCGTTTTAACCTCAACGGACGGATCTGCCTGCTCATCTCCCTGATTTGGGGGGCGCTGGCGACGGGGTTCCTCTACCTGGTGCAGCCGCTGCTTGAGCGGCTGGTCGCCTGGCTGTATGGCTGCGCCGGCTGGCTGCCCGGCCTGCTGGCAGGAATTTTTGCCCTGGTGTTTGTGGTGGATCTGGCGGTTTCGGTCCGCGTCGCCCGGGCGATCGGCAACAAGCTGGAGCAGCTGGAGAAGTGGAGCGAGCTCATCCGCGCCCACCTGGAAAGCCTCGAGCTGCCGTCCAAGCAGGCGGTGCTGGATAAGCTGGAGTCGGCTTACGCCCGGTATGCGGAGCACAGCGCCCGCCGTGCGCAGGAACGGCGGGAGCGCATTGCCGAGTGGCGCGCCCTGCCGGAGGAGGACTTCCGCCGCCGCTTGGCCGACACTGCCGCCGAGCTGAAAAAACGCAGGGAGAACGCGATCGCCGGGACACGGGCGCTCCAGCGCCGGATGCTCCGTGCCTTCCCGCATCTGAGCCGGCGGGGCAGGGCGGCGGCCCGCAACCTGTTTGAGGATGAGGGGCGTTTGCAGGCAAAGGCGGACACACTGGAACCCGGCGGATGCGGGGACAGCGCGGCCGGACCGCCTGAGAAAAAGGAGCCGGCGGAATGCGGGAAGCGTTCCTGATGGACGTTTAGAGGCATCCGGAGGCGAAAAGCAATACAGGAAGGGGAAACAAAGCCGGGCGGGTCAGAAAATGCGGCAGGCTTTGCCGGAAACGGCGGCGCCCGGGAAGGACATGGCTCTCCCTGGCGCCGCTTTGAAAAAAGCGTCTTAGCCGTTTCCGTTTTACTGCCAAACCGGCGGCATGAGAAAGCGGGATTGCCCCAGGGCATACAGGAGAGACAGCGATGATTTTTGAAACCGAACGCTTGCTGTTCCGGGAGATGACGCAAAGCGATTTTCAGGATTTGGCCGAAATTCTGCAAAACCCGAAGGTAATGTATGCTTATGAGCATCTTTTCTCCGAACAGGACGTCCAGGAATGGCTTGACCGGCAGATCGGGAGATACCGGAAATACGGCTTTGGCCTGTGGGCTGTTCAATTAAAGGCTTCCAATGCAATGATCGGGCAGGCGGGGCTTACCATGCAGCCGTATAAGGATACGGAAGTGCTGGAAATCGGCTATTTGCTAAAGGAAGGCTTCTGGCATTGCGGATACGCAAGGGAGGCCGCTTGCGGCTGCAAAAAATATGCGTTTGAGCGGTTGAACGCCGATACCGTGTATGCGATCATTAAGGCGGATAACGCCCCCTCTATCAAGGTGGCGGAAAGCATAGGCATGAAGAAGGAAGCGGAATTTTTCACCCGCTATTACCATGGGGACAGGCTCCATTTCCTTTATTCTGCCCATAGGGAAAGCCCCGCCTTGCAAGCGGGGCCCAATCCCTCCCTATAAACGAAAAAGCGTGCCCGCGGCGCGTTTGCCGGGACGTATGATTTACAGCTCCCGGATCCAGCGGGAGGCCCAATCCGGCCAGCCGGCGCAGGCGGGGATGGCCGTCCCGGTTTCCTCGGTCGCCAGGGCGAGGCCGTGGCAGCCGTGGGGCAGGAGATGCACCTCTGCCGGGATATTCTGCCGCCGCAGCGCGGCGGCCAGAAGGAGGGAATTTTCCACCGGCACGGCATCGTCGTCCCAGGTGTGCCAAAGGAAGGCGGGCGGGGTGTCCGCCGTCACCTGCTTTTCCAGGCTGACCAGTTCCAGGCACTCCTCGTACCGCTCCCCCAGCAGGCTTTGGAAGGAGCCGCGGTGGGCGAATTCCCCGGAGGTGATCACCGGGTAGCCGAGGACCATGCCGTTGGGCCGGATGTCCGCCGGCGAAAGCCCCAAAGGGCTGGTGAGGAGCTTCCGGTTCCAGAACATCCCCAGGCTCCCCGCCAGATGGCCTCCGGCGGAGAAGCCGCAGACGACGATTTTGTCTGGGTCAATCCTCCATTCCGGCGCACGGCGGCGGACCAGCGCGACGGCACTGGCCAATTCCAGCTGCGGGCCGGGGAAGACCGCCTGCCCGGCGACGGAATAGTGCAGGACGAAGCATTGGAAGCCCTCCTGAAGGAAGCGCAGGGCCACCCCTTCCCCTTCCCGGTCGGAGAGCGTCTGATAGCCGCCGCCGGGGCAGATCACTACGGCGGGCCGCGGCGGGCTGGGCAGCTCCCAGTAGGGGGAGCGCAGGTAAGCGTACAGGCAGGGGGAACCCGTGCCGTGTATCCCGGCGCGGGAATAGTCGACGGTGAGCGCGATCTTTTCATACTGCATGGGGAAGCCTCCTTTGGCGGAGCAGGCGGCCCGCGCCGATTTTTCTCGTATCACTTCCTTATTAGTATAGCGGGGAAAAGGGGAAAAGGAAAGCGGTTTCCGGGCTTCTTTTGGTATTTTCCCCTCTTTTACAGGCCCTTCCGGATGCCGGACTTGCCCCGGCGGAGAGGGCAGGCTGAAAGCGGAAAACGCCGTGCGGGGCTTTGCCCGTTCCGGAGGGCGATGGAGCCGGTTAGGCCGGTGGCCTTTAGCTGTCCCGGTGAACCGCCCGCCAAGCGGTAAAATGCACGGAATAAGGGGGAAGGGGATATGGCGCGGATGACATCGGAGGAAACGGATCCGTGGGATTTGGCGGCGGAAAGATATCGGTCGGGGCACTCCGCCTGAAGCGCCGCAAACCGGTTTTCGCGTCCTCCCGCCCGTTTGCGGGGGAGCCTCCTCCCGTTCCCGCTTATCCCGCCGGATTCCCTCTTGACAAATGCCGACAAATGCAGTATAATTGGTGTAAAGAAAAAAACTTTACACTTTAAGGGGCGGCCCGCGGCATAAAGAGGGTGGACAAATGGCGAAAAACCTGGAAATTTCTTTGCTCTTTGATTTTTACGGCGATATGCTGACCGACAAGCAGCGGGACGCGGTGGAGCTGTATTACAACGACGACCTCTCCTTGGCGGAAATTGCCGAAAACGAGGGCATCACCCGCCAGGGCGTCCGGGACGCGATCAAGCGGGCGGAGGCGCAGCTTCTGGAAATGGAGGAGCGGCTCGGCCTGGCCCGCCGCTTCCGCAGCATGCGGGAGGGGCTGGAGTCCATCCGCCAGGCCGCCCGGGATATTGAGGAGCTGAACGCCCGGTTCGGCTACTCCCGCGAGATCGAAGAGAAGGCGCAGGCCATCCAGGAGCTTTCCGGGCGGCTCAGCGAGGAGTGAACCGGCCGCCGGCGCGCGCCGCATATGATTTTCAGTGATAAAGGGGACTTACCGTGGCTTTTGAAGGGCTTTCCGACAAGCTTTCCGCCGCCTTTAAACGGCTGCGTTCCAAGGGGAAATTGTCCGAATTGGACGTCAAGGAAGCGATGCGCGAGGTGCGCCTCGCCCTTTTGGAGGCCGACGTCAACTATAAGGTGGCCAAGGATTTTACCAAAACCGTAACCGAGCGGGCGGTCGGCGCCCAGGTGATGGAGAGCCTCACCCCCGCCCAGATGGTCGTCAAGATCGTCAACGAGGAGCTGACCGCCCTCATGGGCGGGCAGGCGGAACGGCTGGCGACAGCCAGCCATCCCCCCTGCATCGTGATGATGTGCGGCCTGCAGGGCGCGGGCAAAACGACCCATACCGGCAAGCTGGGGCGGATGCTCAAGTCCCAGGGCCACCGGCCGTTGCTGGTTGCCTGCGACATCTACCGGCCCGCCGCCATCCAGCAGCTGCAGGTGGTGGGGGAAAAGGCGGGCGTCCCGGTCTTTGAGATGGGGACGGCCAACCCAGTGGAGATCGCCAAAAAGGCGGTCGCCCACGCCCGCGACCACGGCAACGACTACGTTTTGCTCGACACCGCCGGCCGGCTGCATATTGACGAGCAGCTGATGGACGAGCTTAAGAATATCAAGGCGGCCGTTTCCCCGCAGGAAATCCTGCTGGTGGTGGACGCAATGACCGGCCAGGACGCGGTCAACGCCGCTTCGGCGTTTGACCAAGCGCTGGGCATCACCGGCGTGATGCTGACCAAGCTCGACGGCGACACCCGCGGCGGCGCGGCGCTTTCGATCCGGGCGGTGACCGGCAAGCCCATCAAGTTTGCCGGCGTCGGCGAAAAGCTGGACGAGCTGGAGGTTTTCCATCCTGAGCGGATGGCCTCCCGCATCCTGGGGATGGGGGACGTGCTCTCCCTGATTGAGAAGGCGGAGCAGCAGATCGACCGCAGGCAGGCTGAAGAGCTAGCCCGCAAGATGCAGGAAAACAAGTTTGACCTTAACGATATGCTTGACCAATTTGCCCAGATCAAGAAGATGGGCAACCTCAAAAGCATGCTCGGCATGCTGCCCGGGATAGGCAAGCAGCTGCAGGATGTCGATATTGACGAGCGGCAGTTTGACCGGGTGGAAGCAATCATCCTGTCAATGACCCCGGCCGAGCGGGAAAAGCCCGATATCCTCAACCCCTCCCGCAAGCGGCGGATCGCCGCCGGCTCCGGCATGAAGGTCGAGGATGTGAACCGCCTGATCAAGCAGTACGACGCCATGCGTCAGATGATGAAGCAGGTCAAGGGCTTCGGCAAGGGCAAGAAGAAGCTGCGGGGGCTGCCGAAAATGCCGTCTATGCCCCCGATGCCCCCGCGGGGCGGCCGTTTTTGAATTCTGCCATAAGGTTCCCCTTACTGGTTGAATATATTTTAAAAGATGAAATTGTTGGAGGTACAGACATGGCTGTCAAAATCAGACTGCGCCGCATGGGCGCGAAGAAGAACCCGTTTTACCGCATTGTTGTCGCGGATTCCCGGTATCCCCGCGACGGCCGCTTCATTGAGGAGATCGGCTATTACAACCCGCAGACCGAGCCGGCGGAGATCAAGGTAGACGCCGAGAAGGCGCAGAAGTGGATGGCCAACGGCGCGCAGCCGACCGATACCGTCAAGGTCCTGCTCAAGAAAGCGGGCGTCTAAGGCCGGGATCCGGCTTACAGGGTTTATCCGGATGGGGGCTTTCCCGTCATCCAGCTTTTAGAAGGGGGTTAAATGCCATGAAAGAACTTTTGGTGTCCATCGCCAAGGGGCTTGTGGAAGATCCCGACGCCGTCGTCGTGGAACAGGACGAGCCCGCCGAAGACGGAACCATTGTGTTCCACCTGCATGTTGCGCCCGACGATATGGGCCGCGTCATCGGCAAGCAGGGCCGCATCGCGAAAGCGATCCGCACCGTCATGCGCGCCGCCGCGACCCGCCAGGAAGCCCGCGTTTCGGTGGAAATCGACTGATTCCGCCGCGCGGCTCCCGGCCTCGGGGAACTTCCCTCCATGCAAAAATCCCGGACGATGCGTCGCCTGGGATTTTTTTATTCCCGTGCGCCGGGCGGGGAGGCACAGCTTCTTCGGGCGGGGGATGGGATGCGGTGGAACCGGGCCGGGGCTTGCCGTAGTGCCGGCGGCGCGGTATTCGTCGGCATAGGAACTGCCGGACAGGGCGGGGCCTAACAAGGCTTTCCCCCATCCGGCGGCCTTCCGCCCCTGCACCGTGAGAAAAGGCGATTGCCGAAGGAGGAGTCATTATGACCCTGCAGGAACTGAAAATCCGCCAAATGACCAATCAATATTTGGTCGCCCCATCGGATATGCGCACGGTGGCCCGCGATCTCTGCGGGATTCAAGCGCAGTTTATGGCCAACGCCCTGCATTCCCTCCGGATCCGCTGCACGGATTATGACGAAGACGCCGCCAAAAACTTCCTGGTCAAAAATTGGACTATCCGGGGCACTGTCCACGTTTTTGACCAAGAAGACCTGCCGCTGTTCCTGCATTGCGGAAACGGCGAAGATTACAGGCGGGACGAGTGGAACGGGTATACGTTTTGGGATCAAAAGGGCCAATGGGCCTTAACGCCGGAGCGGCAGAAATTTTTTGCCGCTGTTATCCGGGAATCACTGGAGGAAGGGCCGCGGACAAGGGACGAGTTGAAAGACCTTTGCCGGCGGCAGGGGATGACCGAGCCGGAGGAAAGCGGGATGTTTGACCCCTGGGGCGGCGGTATCCGCGAGCTGTGTGAACGCGGGTTCCTAAACTATGTCGTTCAGGAGAAAAAAGCGTACTGCCTGGCGCCCCCGTTTTCCCCTATCCCAAAAGAGGAAGCGGAGCTGGAGATCGCGAGGCGGTATTTTACCAACATCGCGCCGGCGACCATCCATGACGCTATGTATTTTTTCCGGGTATCCGCCGCGCAGGTCAAAGCCTGGCTGTCCCGGCTGCCGGTAGTATCCGCTCCGTGCGAAGGCAAGACCTATTATTATATTGACAACGGGAAATCCTATGCCCACGATATGCCCCGATGCCTGTTCCTGGCAGGGTTTGACCAGCTGCTGCTGGGGTATGAAAAGAAGGAGAGCCTGTACCTGAAGCCGGAACACCGAAGGGCGGTTTTTAACCTCGCCGGTATCGTGATGCCCTCCCTCCTGCTGGACGGGCAGGTGGCCGGCAAATGGAAAAAGAAGGGCCGCAGGCTGCTTATAGAGCTGTTTGCGCCGGTCGGCCGGAAAGGACGCACCCGCATTCGGCAGAAGGCGGAGGAACTCTGGAAGGACCTTTCCGGCATAGAATTCACGGAATAAAGCATAGAAAAAGCAAGGGAGACGGCGGCTTCTATACCATCCCCCTCACACCGGCATATTGGCGGACAGGCCGGCGCGGGGAATCCGCTGCACTTTCCCGATGTATCCGGCGACCGAGGCTTCCGGCTTGGCGGAGGGAGCGGCCGCCGCCGAAGGAGGAGAGGATGATGCCTACTATTGAGAGGGTTACGCCGGGCAATTATCCCCTGTTTGACGCCATGGTCTGCTGGCGGGATACCGGCACGGAGCGGCCGCCGTCCCGCGCGCCGGTGTCCCCGGCGGTCCGGCGGGAGCTGGCGAACCCCAACCTGTTTGTTTACGCCGCCTTGGCGCAGGGCCGCTATGTGGGCTGGATCTCGCTGGTCTATCTGCCGAAGGTGGGGAAATGGAACGGCCGCGGGCATATCCATGTCGACGAGCTGTGGGTGGCGCCCTCCTACCGCCGCCGGGGGATCGCCAAGGCGCTGATGGCGAAGGCCGACGAGCTCCGGGAGGAATGCGGCGCGGCGGGGATCCGGCTGTATGTCGGCGCCCAAAACCCGGCGGCGCAGAAGCTGTATGCGGCCTGCGGCTACCGGACGGGCGAGGCAGCCTATTTTATGGAGAAGACGCGATGAAAACCTTATATCTGATCGGCGGCCCCATGGGGGTGGGGAAAACCGCCGTGTGCCAATGCCTCAAGCGGATGCTCCCGAACAGCGTTTTCCTGGACGGCGATTGGTGCTGGGATGCGGACCCCTTCCAGGTAACGCCCGAAACCAAGCGGATGGTGCAGGACAATATCGTTTACCTGCTGAACAGCTTCCTGCACTGCTCTGCGTATGAAAATGTCCTTTTCTGCTGGGTGATGCACGAGCAGGCAATCCTTGACCGCCTGCTGCAGCGCCTGGACACCGCGGGCTGCGCGGTCAAGGCGGTTTCCCTGCTCTGCGACGAAGCCGCCCTCCGGGAGAGGCTTGGCGGCGATATCCGCCGCGGCCTCCGCCGCGCGGACGTGCTGGAGAGAAGCCTGGCCCGGCTTCCGCTGTATCCGCGCCTCGCAACCATCAAAATTGAGACGTCCGGCAAAAGCGTGCGGGCCGTTGCCGAGGAAATCGCTGCGCTCTAAGGCCGGATGCCCGCTCTGCGCCCGCCGGCGCCCGGGCCGGAATCCCCTTTGAGCCCGTTGAGGGACACCGAAAAACGCCGCCCGTGACCGGGCGGCGTTTTTCGGATCGGCGTCCTTTACGCTTTCAGGCGGAAGAGGTCGCGCAGCCTCAGGCGGGAGCCGTAGTGCAGGACGGAAGCGGAGTATAGGCGGATTGACAGCAGGGAAACCAAAACAATCGCCACCACCAGCAGCAGCAGGGAGATCAGGATGTCGCCGGTGGGCACCGTTTCGTTCAGCAGCCGGAACGGCATGATGAAGGGGGAGGTGAAGGGGATGTAGGTCACAATCCGCTTCATCCCGCTGTCCGGCATCAGCACCACCATATACGCCGCGTAGAAGCAGACCAGGCTGAGCAGCACCGCCGGCATCATCGCGGAGTTCAGGTCCTCCGCCCGGCTGACCATCGCGCCGCAGACCGAATTGACCATCGCAAACAGCGCATACCCCAGCAGGAAGTAGAGCAGCACCAGCAGCCCGGCGGACAAGGGGAAGGAGGAGATCGCCAGCGGCATCCCGCCGATGGTGAAATCCGCCGGCACCATCAGGGTAAAGCAGGCGGCGCCCACCGCCAGGAACAGCCCAAGCTGGCAGAGACCGAGCGCCCCCATCCCCAGGCATTTCCCGATCAGGATGCGGGAGGGCTTGGCCGAAACCACCAGCGTTTCCATCACGCGGGAGGTCTTTTCCGATGCGACCGACATCGCCACGCCGTAGCCGTAGTAATATACGGCAAAGAACATGATGACCACCAGGAGGATCCCCAGCACATAGCCGGAGAGGTCCATCTTGCCCACCGACACCTGCTCCACCGGCAGGTCGGACAGCGCGATCTGGGTGATGTCAGCCGAAACGCCCGCCTGCGCCAAAGCGTTTGACACAAACAGCGCGCGCAGGGTTTCCGAGACGGCGGAGGCGTCCAGCCCGCTCATGAAATCCGCGGTGTAGAGGCGGACCTGCGGCAGGCCGCCTTCCCCAGGGGCGATTTCCAGGACGCTGACGCTTTTATCGTCCAGCATGGTTTGCTTGTATTCGTCCAGCTTGGCCGGCTCCCCGTCCCGGAAGTCGACCGTGGGCAGGGCGGCGGCCAGCGCCTCCTTGGCGCCGGGGATGACGCCGTCGGCGTCCAGCAGGTAGCATACCAAATCCTTGCTCACCGTGCCGGAGCCGGACGCGCCTTGCCCGCCGTCCTCCTCCTGCCCGCCGGTCAGCGCCGGGAGGGCGCAGGCGACGACGATCAGCGCCACCACCAGCAGGGTGGTCAGGATAAACGCCCTTTTGCGGATGTTGTCCTTAAAGGTAAAGCGAAAAACCGCGAGTATCTCTTTCATTGCGCCGCCTCCACTTTTTCCACGAAGATCTCATGCAGCGAGGGTTCCCGGATGGCGTACCGGTCGGGGAAAACGCCGCTTTCCACCAGCTCCGCCAGGAAGGCGTGGGCGGCCTCGTCCCCCGGGATCTTGAATTCGTATCCCTCCGCTGTTTTTTCCAGCAGCCGCAGCCCGTGCTTTTCCGCCAGCGGCAGGATGTCCTGCCCGCAGGCCAGGGACAGATTGGTATGGCCGTATCCGGCTTTGATCAGCCGCAGGTTGCCTTGCAGGACGGTTTTCCCCCGGCTTAGGATGACCAGGTCGCGGCAGTATTCCTCAACGGTCGCCATCTGGTGGCTGGACATGACGATGTACCGCCCGCCCGCAATCAGCTCGGCCAGCACGCTCTTGAAAACGTCGACGTTGATCGGGTCCAGCCCGCTGAACGGCTCGTCCAGGAAGATAAGCTCCGGGTCGTGCAGGACGGTGGCGATCAGCTGGATTTTCTGCTGGTTGCCTTTGGAAAGCTTTTCGGCCAGCGTACCGCGGTGCTCCGCCATTTCAAGCCGCTTCAGCCAGCGGTCGGCGGCGTCGGCGGCGGCACGGCGGGACATCCCCCGCAGCTCGCCGAAATAGACCAGCTGGTCTATGACCCGGACCTTGGGGTAGATCCCCCGTTCCTCCGGCATATAGCCGAAGCGGACGGTATGGCGGTTCAGCGGGCCGCCGTTCCAGGTGATTTCCCCCTCGTCCTTGTCTGTGACGCCCAGGATCATCCGGATGGTGGTGGTCTTGCCCGCGCCGTTGGTGCCGATCAGGCCGAACACGCCCGGCTCCGCAATCTCAAAGCTGAGGTCGTCCACCGCTTTTTTGTCCCCAAAGGATTTGCTGACATGACGTACCGAGAGTCCCATCGCGCTCTCACAGCCCCTTTCCGGAGCCGCCGGCCTTTGCACCCGGCGGTAATTCCGGCGATAGTATAGCACGGCGGGACAGCCTTGACAATCAAGATTTTCTTAAGAATGCGTTAGATTTCCTTTCCTCAATCAAAAATAGAAAGAAATACCATTTTTGGCCGTCAAGCGATTGACCCTGCCAGGCTATGCAGGATTCGGGGGAATCCGCTTGCGCCTGGGCAGGGGAGGTGGTACAATAGCGGCATAAAGCCGCCGGCCGGCAGGAAGCCCGTCACCCGAGGAAAGGCCCGCCGGCCTGGAAAGGCGTCCTATAAAGGCCGGCGCAAAAACGAAAGGGGTTTCCATTCATGAGCAAATTGATCCAAGTGCTGACGCCGTCCGCGCTGTTTGAGCCGGGCCATACCCTGGCCGGGCCGCTCCTGGCGTCGGTGGAATATCCATGGGAGGCGCTGGCCGGCATCCGGGAATTCATCCGCGCCCTGGGGCCGTCCCTGCCGGCGGAGGAATACGACTCCCCGAAGCCGGGCGTGTGGGTGCATAAAACCGCCAAGGTCATGCCGTCCGCCTTCCTGGGGGACGATGTGATCATCGGCCCCGAAACAGAGGTGCGCCACGGCGCGTTCATCCGGGGCAGCGCCCTGGTCGGGGCCGGCGCGGTGGTCGGCAACTCCACTGAGCTGAAAAACGTCCTGCTGTTTGATAAGGTGCAGGTCCCCCATTACAATTATGTCGGGGATTCGATCCTGGGCTATAGAGCGCACATGGGGGCGGGGTCCATTACCTCGAATGTCAAGAGCGACAAGACCCTGGTCACCGTTTCCTGCAACGGCGAGCGGGTGGGCACCGGCCTTAAGAAATTCGGCGCGATCCTGGGCGACAATGTGGAGGTCGGCTGCGGCTCGGTGCTCAACCCCGGCTCGGTGGTCGGGCCGGGAAGCCAGATCTACCCGCTGTCAATGGTGCGTGGCTATATCCCCGCCGGCAGCATCTATAAGAAGCAGGGGGAAGTGGTCTCCAAGCGGTAGGTGCATCAATATACAAATTGTATATCTCTGTCGTAATTTGACGAATAGTCTATAATTTGACTCGACATGACGTGCAAAATCCGCGGGAAAAGGCGTGGGAGCTAGGCTCCCACGCCTTTTGGCTTCTTATTGCCGCGGTGTGCCCCGGCTCAACGGGGAGGGGCAACGCCCTGCCCCCCCTTTTCCCGGCGTTGGGGAGGCTGCGGGAAAGGGGCCGGTCGTCCGAGCCGCCGGCAATGCGGGCCCGCCGTTGCTTCATCCGGACGGGGCGGCTTCGTTCGGGGCGGATGCCGCCGCGGAGGAGGGGCCGGGCACGGCGGGGTCGCGGATATTGTACACCCGGTGGTAATCCTTGGTGGCCTCGTCCTTGACGACGGTGGAGCGGTTGCGGTAAAGCAGCCGGACCAAGGGGTATACGTCGATCCAGATTTCGTTGTTGCCCTCCTTCTGCGATTCGTCGAAAATCAACTGGAGCCCAAAGTGCAGGTGGGGCTGCTCAATGTTGTTGACGTTTTCGGCTGTGCTGTAGCCGGTCCGCCCTAGATAGCCGATAACATCTCCTGGTTGTACAATAGATCCGATTTTCAACTCTTTGTTGTACGGAAAATCCTTGCGGAGATGGGCATAATAATAGTAACGCTTGTTGTCAAAGCTGCGGATGCCGATCCGCCAGCCGCCGTATTGGTTCCAGCCCAGCGCTTCCACCGTCCCGCCTTCCACGGCGATAATCGGGGTGCCGACCGCGCCCATCAGGTCGTGCCCAAGGTGCTTGCGCTTGAAGCCGTAGTCCCGGCTGCTGCCGAAATCGTCAAAATCGGTGTAGGGGTAATTGCGGGCGATGGGCGAAAACCCCTTCAGCCCATACCGCGCCTCCCAGCGCTTGCCGCCCGGCGCGGTTTCGTCCGGTACCTCGATTTCGTAATTCCCCACCAGGCCGCCTAGGACGGCGGAATAGGCCTCGTAATAGTAATCGTAGTATTCCAGCCCTTGGGTCAGTTCTTCCATAGCGGTTCCTTCCTGCAGCGCCTGCACCGTTTTATCCAGGCTGCCGGCCGCATAGGATTTCCAGTTGTTTCCGTTTTTGGAGGCAGCGTAAGCCAGCAGCTCAATCCAGCTGACGGGGAAATCGGTTTCGTGGGAGGCGATATCCAGATCCAGCGCATGGCTGAGCAGCTCGTAGGGGACGTCAAAGTCCACCCATCGGATATATTCTTCCTGCGGATCGCCGCCGTCCCCGGTGTTGGCAGCGGCGCTTTGGGCATAAGCCAGGCCGCCGGCGACCAGCAGCGCCAGCGCCGCCAGCAGCGCGGCCGCCGCCCGCGCCGCGTGCTTTCGTCTGATCACGATTACCATGCTCCTCCCGCCTTTCTAATGCAATATATGAAACGGGGACGGGCGGCATGACGGGCAAAGCCGCGGCGGCCCTGCCAATTCCCGCCGTGAGAAATTTCCGGCGCGTTTGCCGGGCGGGCGGCATATGCTATAGCGGGACGGCGTCGCGGGCTGTCCCGGATTGCCGTCCGACCTTGAAGCGCGCAAGGAGGATGGTGCCATTGTGGCATTTCGGAACGATGTTGGTTTCCCTCGCGGTGGGGACGGCGCTGTCCCAGACGGCGCCGCTGACGCATATCGGCGATATTGCCGTCAGCCCGGTTACCCAAAGGGTGGAAGCCGAATCCATGGCGTTTGACGGAACCCATCCGCGTTTTTCCGGCATTGGTGACGCAGCCGCCCAAAAGCGGCTGAATGCACAGATGGCGGAATGGGAAAAAGAGGCGCTTGCACGCACGAAAGCCGCCGCGGTGACCATGCGGAACGACGACCGGTCGGAGCAACGGAAAGCCGAGGGCGTGTTTTCCTATGAAGTCAAGCGCAACAGCGGCGGCGTGGTTTCCTTGCTGTTCAGCGAATACCAGTACGCCGGCGGAGCGAATGGGCTGGACGTCAAAACCGGGCTGACCTTCTTTACCGACAGCGGCAGCCTCCTGAAGCTGCCCGGGCTGTTTTCCAACAGCGAAGAGGGGCTGCGCCAGGTCAACGCCTTGATCCGGGTGCAGCTCAGGGAGCGGGGCCTGGAGCCCCAGCTCCTGGCTTCGGATCCGGAGGTGGGACGGGATGCGCCGTTTTATCTGACCGATACCGCGCTGGTGATTGTCGTGCCGGAGCTGACCTGGTTCCCGCACGTCCTGGGTACGGTGGAGTTCTCCCTCCCGTTTTCGCAGTTTTCCAGCTGCCTGCGGGCCGAATTCCAATCGTAGCCAAAAAGCACAAGCCGGAGGGACGGAACCCGTCCCTCCGGCTTGTGCTTGCTTCTGCGCGAAAGGCCTCTTACGGCCGCTTGGTAAAAATGGTTTCCCGCACCCGGGTGCGGCTGGAGTAATACACGCTCAGCGCCACCCCGATGCCGAGGAACAGGGTGCCCACTGAGCTCCCCCCCCGGCTGAAAAAGGGGAGGGTGATGCCGATTACCGGCAGAAGGCGGAGGTTCATCCCCAGGTTGATCAAGGACTGGAAGCCGATCATCGCCATAAGCCCCGCGCACAACAGCGTCCCCTGAAAGTCCCGCGCCCCCAGCGCGTCCCGCAGCAGGACAAGCACGATGCCCAACAGCAGGAGCAGCAGCACGGTCGCGCCGATAAAGCCGAATTCCTCCCCGGCCACGGTAAAGATAAAGTCGTTGTTGCGCGCGTAGAGGGTGTAGCCTCCGATATTCCCCCCTTGCAGGAACCCGAGGCCCGACAGCTGCCCCGAGCCGAGGGCGGTCAGCCCGAGATACTGCTGCCATCCCTCCTGGTCCTTGTACTGGTCAATGAAGATCAGGCTTAAGAACCGGGCCTTTTTATCGTCGCCGAGAAAATTCCAAACCACGGGGACCATCGCGGTGCCGCCGATCAGGGCGATCAGGAAATAGATGGGGCGCAGGCCGGCCACCAGCATCATCGAAACAAAGATGCAGATAAACACCAGCGCGGTGCCGTCGTCCCCCTGCAAAAAGACCAGCCCGATGGGGATCAGCCCATGCACCCCCAGCAGGAAGACGGTCCGCAGCTCGTTGATATGCTCCCTTACCCTGCTCAGATGATGGGCGAAGGAGATGATAAAGGTGATCTTCATCAGCTCGGCCGGCTGGAACGTGACATACCGTCCCCCGCCGACCGGGATGCCGAGCCAGGCGGTATCGTCGGTGCCGCCGACGTTGAGGCCCAGCCCCACCAGCGTCAGCAGCACCAGCAAAACCGCAACGCCCGATAGGATCGGCCAGGCGCGGCAGATTAGGTCGTAATCGATTTTGGAGATGATGATGGCGGCAATCAGCCCCGCCGCGCAGGCGGCGACCTGGATCAGGTAGTCGCTGGCGCCGAGCCCCGCCGTTTTGGCAGTCGAGTAAACCAGCAGGCAGCCGTAAGCCGCCGCCGCCGTGCAAAGCGTCAGGAGCAGCCAGTCCGTATACCGTATATAATTGGAAATGCCGGCTCGTATTTTTTTTATCAGTCCCAAGGGGCGTACCGGTCCTTCCTGCGATGGCGTTTCTGAAAGATAACGTGCTTATTATACCTTGTTTTTCCAAGCTTCGCAAGATTCCGTCTTTTAAGATTCCATGAAGTATGCTATACTTACCGATGACAGCCTTGCCTGCGCGGCGGGGGAACCTTGTCCCCCTATTTCAGTATGGACACAATCCCGCCGATATGCACGGGGCGGGCGGAAATCCGCTGAAATTGGGCGGGATCTCCGGCCCGGCCGGGGCAAAATCTTTCCCATGCCGCGCGGCGTCCTGGAGGATAGGAAGGCGGACAGACAATGAAACTGCTGTTTCTCATCGGCAACACGGCGGTCGGGAAGATGACCGTCGGGCAGGAATTGATGAAGAGGACGGGCCTGCGCCTGTTTCACAACCACATGACCATCGAACTGGTCCTTGAGGTGTTCGGCGGGTTTCGTGCCGGCGCGGTCCGGAGGCTGCGGGACGTTATTTTTGAGGAATTTGCGGCTTCCGGCGGCTACGGCCTGATTTTTACCTATATGTGGGCGTTTGACGATCCGTCGGACTGGGAGTATGTGGAGCACGTCAAGGAGATCTTCCGGCAGAAAGATCCGGACACGGAATTTTATTACGCGGAGCTGGTGGCCCCCCAAGCCGTCCGCCTGCAAAGGAACGCGACGGAGAACCGGCTCCGGCATAAAGCCTCCAAACGGGACATAGAGGCGTCCAACCGCCGGCTGCTCGCCGACGACGAATGTGCCCGGTGTGAAAGCCGGGAGGGGGAGATCCCGTTTGACAATTATATCCGAATAGACAATTCCCGCCTTTCGCCGCAGGACACGGCCAGGCAGATCCAGGAACGCTTTGGCCTTTAACGGCGTAGGCGGCGGGCAGGCGCGCCAACGAGCCGGAGGAGCTCCGGCGGGAACAGACAGGGAGGGGCTGGAACATGACGGAACGGATCACCAATTCCCCGGAGGAAACGCAGGAGCTGGGCGCTTCGTTTGCCCCGCTGGTGGCGTCGGGCGGGGTCATCGCCCTGTTCGGCGGCATGGGGATGGGGAAGACCGCCTTTGTCCGCGGCTTAGCGGCGGGCCTGGGCTTGGACGCCGAGGTATCAAGCCCCACCTTCGCCCTGGTCAACGATTACGGCGGGCGCCCGCCCCTGGTGCATTTTGACATGTACCGCGTCACCGGCTGGGAGGATCTGTATTCGACCGGTTTTTTTGATTATCTTGACGCCGGGGCGATCCTGGTCATTGAGTGGAGCGAGAACATTGAAGCCGCGCTGCCGGCGGACGCCATCCGGGTGTATTTTTCCCGCTTGGGCGAGTCGCAGCGCCGCATCCGCTGGCAGGCCCCGGCGCGCTCCGTATAGAGGGCGGCCTGGCGGCAGGCCCGGCGCGTCAAGGCGGCAGAGCCGGGCATAGGAAAGGACGGAACATTAAGATATGAAGGTTTTGGCGATCGAATCCTCCGCCGGGCCGGCCTCCTGCGCGCTGACGGAGGACGGGCGGATCCTGGCCTCGGCGGGGGTGCATACCGGCCTGACGCACAGCCAGACGCTGGTCCCCATGGTGGACGGGATGCTGAAGAACGCGGGGGTGCCCCTGCAGGAGGTGGACCTGCTGGCCGTGGCCGCCGGCCCCGGCTCCTTTACCGGGGTGCGCATCGGCGTCGCGGCCGTCAAGGGGCTGGCCTTTGCCCGGGATATCCCCTGCGTGGGGGTTTCCACCCTGGCTGCGATGGCCCGGGCGGCGGACGGCATCCCCTTTGACGGTGTGGTCTGCGCGGCGATGGACGCCCGCTGCCGCCAGGTATACACGGCGCTGTTTGACTGCCGGGGCGGCCGGCTCTCCCGCCGGACGCCGGACGAGGCGCTGACGCTTGAGGAACTGGAAAAGCGGCTTCTTTTTTGCAATAAATCTATTTTTTTGGTTGGAGACGGCGCGGAGTTGTGCTATAATACCTTTAACAGCCGCATCCCCGGGGTGATCCTGGCCCCGCCCCACCTGCGCTTCCAGCAGGCGGCCGGCGTGGCGGCCGAGGCGGCCCGGAATGCGGAACAGGCGGTATCCGCCGACAAGCTGCAGCCGGTCTACCTGCGCTTGCCCCAGGCGGAAAGGGAACTGCGGGCCCGGCAGGCGCTGGGCGGCGCGGCGGGAAAATAAGAGCGGGCCGCTGCCCGACAGGAAAGGAATGTTGAATATGGCAAAACCGTTTATTGCCGACCATCCGCTGATCCAGCATAAAGTGACCCTCTTGCGGGACAAGAACACCGGTTCCAAGGAATTCCGGGAGCTGATCCAGGAGATTACCGAGCTGATGTGCTACGAGGCGACCCGCGACCTGCCCACCTGCGAGGTGGAAATTGAGACGCCCATTACCATCACCAAGTCCCGCGTGATCGCCGGGCGCAAGCTGGCCTTTGTGCCGATCCTGAGGGCGGGCCTGGGCATGGTGGACGGCGCGATTGAGCTGGTGCCGGCCGCGCGGATCGGCCATATCGGCCTCTACCGCGACCCGGAAACCCTCAAGCCGGTGGAGTATTACTGCAAGCTGCCCGGCGATATCAATGAGCGGGAGGTCATCGTGCTTGACCCGATGCTGGCGACCGGCGGCTCGGCGGTCGACGCGATTTCCCTGATTAAAAAGCGCGGCCCCAAAAATATCAAGTTCATGTGCATTATCGCCGCGCCGGAGGGGCTGAAGGAGCTGACCGAGGCGCATCCCGACGTGAAGGTCTACTGCGCCGCTCTGGACGACCATCTCAACGACCACGGCTATATCGTCCCCGGCCTTGGCGACGCGGGCGACCGGATTTTCGGTACAAAATAAACGCCGCCTAGCCCGGACGCGGGCGCGGCATCCGCCCGCCGCAGAGCCTGGCCCTGCGGCGGTTTTTGTATTTTCTGTTTTGGGAGATGGCTATGAAGCGCAACCATTGGACGGCGGCCCTGCTGAGCGTGGCCGCGGCGGCGGGCGCCGCCTATTTTGTGGCGGAAAACCGGCGGGTGGAATCGCCGGAAATCCCAGTGCCCCTCCCCGGCCTGCCGGGCGGGATGGAGGGCCTGCGGATCGCTCACCTGTCCGACCTGCATTTCCCGCACTGCGCCCGCCCGCCGCGGGAACTGGCGGCCCTGGTGCGGCGGCTGCACCCCGATCTGATCGTGCTGACCGGCGACCTGATAGACCGGGCGGACACCTTTTCCCCGGCGGTGCTGGCGGAAACCGGCCGCCGGCTGGCCGCCGTCGCCCCCTGCTATGCCATTCCCGGCAACCACGAGTTCCGGGCCGGCCTGGTCAAGGAGTGGACGGCGCTGCTGACGGGCGCCGGGGTGCGGGTGCTCGGCGAGGAGTGGGTATGCCTGACCCGGCGGGGAGGCTCCCTCTGGCTGGGCGGCTTGCCCTACGGGCGGCCGATCCCGCCGCCGGAGGAGGGCTGCCGGCTGGTCCTCTCCCATTATCCCGAGAATTTCCCGGCCTACGCGGCCAGGGGGTACGACCTGGTGCTGACCGGCCATGCCCACGGCGGGCAGTTCCGCTTCGGCGGCCGGGGGCTGTATTCCCCGGGGGAGGGGCTGTTCCCGCGGTATACCAGCGGCCTATACGCTTTGGGGGGCAGCCGCATGGTGGTCAGCCGGGGCCTGCGCAGCGGCTGGATGCCTCCCCGGCTGGGAAACCCGCCCCACCTCCCGGTGGTGGTGCTTACAGGGCAGAGAGGTTAGCCCGCCGGGGACAGGGCGCCGTCTTTGGGTGGGCGCATGCCCTGGGGCGGGAGGGGATTTCCGAAGAGAAAAGCGGAAGAGGAGGAGAGCGCATGAAATACCTTTGCCCATCCTGCGGCGCATTGAATGAAGAGGATGCGGCGTTCTGCACGGGCTGCGGCATGGCCCTGCGCGCGGACGCCCAGCAGCGCCGGCAGCAGATCGAGCGGCGGCTGCGGGGGGAGGAGCCGCCCATAGGGCAGCCCGTTTCCCCGCCGGCGGCACCCCGCCCGGAAGAGCTGACGGGCTTTGAAAGCCTGCCCGCCCCGGCTGCGGAGGAAGCGGTCCCCGTCCCGGCGGAGGGGGAGCGTCCCTCCGCCCCGCCGCTCCGCCGTAAGCGCCGGCGGGGGCTTTGGATCGGCGGGGTTGCGGCACTGATCCTGGCAGTTGCGGCGGTCAGCACCGGGTTGGCTGTCTCCCGGTACAACGCCGCGCCCGAGCGGGTGATTGAGAAGCTGGAGATGGCGATCAACACTCAGGACGCCGACCTGTTCTGGAGCGTGGGGGACACGGAAAGTTTTTTGGAGAGCTACAGCCTTTCGGACGAACTGCCTGATCCCGTTTGGAAGACGGTCCCGTGCCATGCCGAGTTCCGGGTGATCGATGTACTGGAGGGAAAGCATCATCGCTACGCCACGGGTTTTGTGGAGTGGATGGTCGTTGAGGATGACGGTCAGCCGCTGGAATGGGATGAAAACAGCCCTTATTACGGGACGACCGCGCTGCAATTTATTCGTCAGGATGGCCGCTGGCTGGTAGACAATTATTTTTTATTTGTCCTGTTGAATGTGCCGGCGCAAAACGCAAGATATGATCTCCTGATATAAAGGCCGGTTTTTGTCCCGCGGGTTTCCGGCGCCTTTGAGCAGCGGAAAGGCCGTGCCGCTTGATAGGCGGCACGGCCTTTTGTATGCCCAAGAGCTGTAACTATTCCTCAAACCCGCGGGGGTTGTTCGACTGCCAGCGCCAGGAGTCGCGGCACATATCGTCTATCCCGTGGACGGCCTTCCAGCCCAGCACCCGCTCCGCCTTGGAGGGGTCGGAGTAGCAGGTGGCGATATCGCCGGCCCGGCGGGGCGCGATGACGTAGGGGATGGTGACGCCGCTGGCCTTTTCAAACGCATGCACCAGGTCGAGCACGCTGTAGCCGATGCCGGTGCCGAGGTTGAACACCTCCGCGCCGGTGTGCCCCAGCGCATAGTCGACCGCCTTGACATGGCCGGCCGCCAGGTCGACCACATGGATATAATCCCGTACGCCGGTGCCGTCGTGGGTGTCGTAATCGTCGCCGAAAACCGACAGCTTCGGGAGCTTGCCGATCGCGACCTGGGTGATGTAGGGCATCAGGTTGTTGGGGATGCCGTTCGGGTCCTCCCCGATCCGGCCGCTTTCGTGCGCGCCGATGGGGTTGAAGTAGCGGAGCAGCACCACCGACCAGTCCTTGTCGGAGACGCAGACATCCTTCAGGATTTCCTCAATCACATATTTGGTGCGGCCGTACGGGTTGGTGACCGCGCCGGTGGGCATGTCCTCCCGGAGGGGGGAGGGGTTGTTCATCCCGTACACCGTGGCGGAGGAGCTGAACACCATCCGCTTGCAGCCGGCCTGCGCCATCACCTGGCAAAGGGTGACCGTGCCCCCGACGTTGTTGTCGTAGTATTCCAGAGGCTTCTGCACCGATTCCCCGACCGCTTTCAAGCCGGCGAAATGGATAACCGCATCAATGCTCTGCTCATGGAAAATGCGGCGCAGCCCGTCGGCGTCGCGGATATCGCATTCGTAAAACGGGAAGTCCCGGCCCGCCAGCTCCCGGGTGCGGCGCAAGGCTTCTGGCTTGGAATTGTAGAAGTTGTCCAAAACAACCACGTCGTAGCCGGCCTTTACCATTTCAATGACCGTATGGCTGCCGATATATCCGCAGCCGCCCGTAATTAGTATTGCCATTTCGACTCCTCCTTAGTATAATAGAAAATTATGGGGTTGCGTTAGAGGGCCTGCCGCAGGATTTGCCGGGTCGGGGCCTCTGGGTTCCTAACCCCTATTATACCGAAGAAACGGATGCAAACAATGGAAAGTTGTTGCATTTTGCGGCCCTTGCGGATACAGACGGGCAAAAATACGGTATTTTTGGCCGGATGCTTCCGCCGCCGTGGGGAAAGATAGAAAAAAACCGCTGGAAAGGACGGTTTTCCGTTTTATGAAGCAGAAAGAGCAGACGCCTTCGCTGGTCATTATGGCCGCCGGGATGGGGAGCCGCTTCGGCGGCCTGAAGCAGGTCGCGCCGGTCGGCCCGTCGGGGGAAAGGATCATCGACTATTCCGTTTACGACGCTTTGGCGGCCGGCTTTTCCCGCATTGTGTTTGTCATCAAGCGAGAAATGGAGGAAACCTTTCGGGAGGACATCGGCGGCCGGATTGCCCGGCACGCCGACGTGGCCTATGTCCATCAGGAGCTGGACGCCCTTCCGAACGGCTTTGCCGTGCCGCCGGGGCGGGTCAAGCCCTGGGGGACGGGGCACGCCGTCCTGTGCTGCCGGAACGCGGTGCCGGGGCCCTTCGCCGTCATCAACGCGGACGATTACTATGGGCGGGACAGCTATTCCCTGCTGTACCGCTTCCTGACCGGGCCCAAGCCGGAGGATTCCAAGCTCCACCTGGCCATGGCGGGATATGTGCTGGAAAATACGCTGACCGAAAACGGCTATGTTTCCCGCGGCGTCTGCGAGGTGGACGGCCAGGGCTACCTGCGCGGGCTGACGGAGCGCACCCATATCGAGCTGCGGGACGGCCGGGCCATGTATACCGAGGACGAAGGGGCCTCCTGGCATGCGCTGCCGGCCGGCTGCCAGGTGTCGATGAACTGCTGGGCGTTCCCGGCGGGGATGATGGACCGGCTGCAGGACGGCTTTGTGCAGTTCCTTTCCTCTGAAATGGATCCGCTGAAATCCGAGTTTTACCTTCCCTCCGCGGTAGACAGCCTGGTCAAGGCGGGCCAGGCGGACGTGCGGGTGCTGAAGACCCGCGACCGCTGGTATGGCATGACCTACCGGCAGGACTGCGAAAAGGTGGCCGGCGCCATCCGCGCGCTTGTTGGCCAGGGGATTTATCCGGAAAGGTTGTGGGCGGAATGATCGCAGCGGAAAAAGTGGCGGCCTTGTTTGCCTTTGACGGGCAGGTGCGGGATATCCGGCCCTTTGGCTGCGGCCATATCAACGATACCTACTGCGTGTACTGCGAGCGGGAGGACGGACAGCCGGTGCGGTATATCCTGCAGCGGATCAACCACCATGTGTTCAAGAACGTCTCCCAGCTGATGGAAAACGTGTTCAACGTGACCGAATACCTCCGCCGGGCGGTAATCGCCGAGGGCGGCGACCCGCAGCGGGAGTGCCTGCTGATCATCTGCACCAAAAAGGGCGCCATGGACTATATTGACGGCGAGGGATACTGCTGGCGGGCGTTCAATTTCATTGAAAACGCTGTCAGCTACGAGAGCGCCGGCAGCGGGGAGCGCTTTTACTACTCCGGCTGCGCGTTCGGGAAATTCCAGCGGCTGCTGGCGGATTACCCCTCCGAAACGCTGCACGAGACGATCCCCCACTTCCACGACACCCCCGTCCGGTACGAAGCCTTTGAAAAGGCGGTGGCCGAGGACCGCTCCGGCCGGGCGCACGAGGTGCAGGAGGAAATCGCCTTCATCCGAGCCCGCCGCCCGATGATGTCGGTGCTGACCGATATGCTCGCCCGCGGGGAGCTGCCGCTGCGGGTGACCCACAACGATACCAAGCTCAACAACGTGATGCTTGACGATACGGAGGGCAAGCCGGTCTGCGTGGTGGATCTTGACACTGTGATGCCGGGGCTGTCCCTCTACGATTTCGGGGACAGCATCCGCTTCGGCGCCAACCCTGCCGCCGAGGATGAGCGGGACCTGTCCAAGGTGTACTGTGACCTGGACCTTTTCGCCCAGTATACCAAGGGGTATCTGGAGGAATGCGGCACGATGCTCACGCCGAACGAGATCCGTCTCCTGGCGTTTTCCGCCCGCCTGCTGACGCTGGAGTGCGGGATGCGCTTTTTAACCGACCACCTTGACGGGGACGTGTATTTCAAGATCCACCGCGAGGGGCATAATCTTGATCGCTGCCGCACCCAGCTGAAGCTGGTGGAGGATATGGAAGGCAAGGCGGAGCAGATGGAGGAGATCGTCCGCCGCTATGCCGGCGCCCTATGCCGGGCCGATGGATCCACCGCGGGAGGCCGCGGGCCGCAGCGCCCGCTTCTCTATATAGAATAAGGATAAATAGCGCGGCGGGGCCGGCGTCTCGGCCGGAGGGGAAAGCCGGGGCGCTGGGCAGAAGCCGGATGCGTCCGGCTGCGCCGCATCCGCCGGCCTGCCGAAGGGCGCGCCCTTCGGCAGGCCGGCGGGAAGGGAAAGGACAACGATCATCAATGGCCAATGAAATCACAAGCTTTGCCGAGCTGGATTTAAGCCCGGAAATTTTGCGCGCGGTGGAACGCATGGGCTTCTCCGCGCCCACGCCGGTCCAGGCGCAGACCATCCCCCTGATGCTGGACGGCCGGGACGTCATCGCCAAGGCGCCTACCGGCACGGGGAAAACCTGCGCGTTCGGCATCCCGATTATTGAATGCCTGGATCCGGCGCTCACCGACCCGCAGGCGGTCATCGTCTGCCCGACCAGGGAGCTTTGCGTCCAGATCGCGGAGGAGCTGCGCCAGCTGACGGTGTACCGGCCGGATATCCGCATCGCGGCGGTATACGGCGGGCAGCCGATCGCCCGGCAGCTGGCCGTGCTCAAGAAAAACCCGCACATCGTGGTGGCGACGCCGGGCCGCCTGCTTGACCACATGGGCCGGGGGACGGTGTACCTCGGCAATGTGTACACCGCCGTGCTGGACGAGGCAGACGAGATGCTCAAGATGGGCTTTATCCGGGATGTGCGCAAGATCCTGGGCGCCACCCCGGCGGACACCCAGGTGGTGATGTTCAGCGCCACCATTTCCCGCGAGGTAATGGATGTCGCGTGGGAATACCAACATAACGCCGAGGAGATCACTGTGGCCTCGGAGGGGGAGAACCGCCCCAAAATCGCCCAATTCGCCCTGTACTCTTCGGGGGATCGGCGGATCCGGGATATGCTGCATCTGATTGACGCGCTGTCCCTCCATCGGGTGATGGTGTTCTGCAACATGAAGAACACCGTCCGCCGCCTGAACGACCGCCTGCGGCGGGAGGGCCGCTCGGCCGACTGCCTGCACGGGGATATCCCGCAGTCCCAGCGCAACGCGGTGATGAAAAAATTCCGCGAGGGCAAATTTGAGATCCTGGTCGCCACCGACGTGGCGGCGCGGGGAATTGACGTGGACGACGTGGAGGCCGTCTTTAACTACGATATCCCGGAGGAAAACGAGTATTACCTCCACCGCATCGGCCGGACGGGCCGCGCCAAACGGCGGGGGATGGCGTTTACCTTCATGACCCCGGACGATCGGTTCCGTCTGCGCGACATCAAAAAATACACCCATTCCGACATCGCGGACCTCTCCTTTGACGAGGAGGGGCGGCCGGTGCTGAAAAACGGCCGGCCGGTCGCGGAGCTCTTAGAGGACGGCGAGTGGGAGGCGTATGCCGCCCAGAACAGGGAATAAGCGGAGCTGCCCTGCGCCGGTATGCTGTGGTCGGCTGCGGGCAGCAAGGAAAATCCAACACAAAAGCGGGCGGGGGATGTCCCCCGCCCGCTTTTTCTCTGCTCGGAAAACCACCGGCCGAGGGAGAGGGGGAGGCGGAAAGGAGGTTGACAGAGGGCGCTCCCAAGCGGAAGGCTATGCGCAGCCCCCAAGGAATGCCTAGAAGCGGCTGGCCATGGCCGCGGGCTTCAATCCATTCCCGGGCGGCCGGACAAGCGGCGCGCCAAGGGAATCCGGCTTTTTGAGCGGTAGGCCGGAAGCGGCCGGAAGGACGCGCAAGCCGCGCATTGCCGCTGTTTTAGCGGGCCGCTTTCACCTGCTTTCCTATGCGCTGCGAAGGGGAACCGGCCCGGTGGAGGCCGGACCCCGCCGTCGCCCGCCGGGAAGGATTTCCCCTACGGCAGGAAATCCTCTTGAAAGGTAACTGGAAAAAACGCAGAAATGAATAATTATTCTATAAAATAAATATTTATACGAACATTTTCCCCATGATCAAGGAAAAAACAAGAAAAAATCGGGGAAAACCGCCCTTTTTTCCCGCTTGTCAAGTGGTTACAAAGTCGTAACTTTTGGATGGATGCACAAATTTTTTTTGGCAGACGCTAAGTTACGATTTTATTGCCAAAAATGGGAAATAACTGGATTTTTCGGGCGGGCAATGCAAAATCCGAGAGGGAATTTGGTCAAAATCCTTTGGTTTTTGTGAAAACAGACGAAACTACTGTGGGCGGGGAGGATGTCGGAATTGCTGTGAAAAATGGAAATAAATCCCTTCTGCCTTGGCGATTAATGGACGAAACCTTGTGCAATACTAACGAAAGGCACCCATCTTTTGCGGTTTGACATCGTTGGGTTTTCCTGCGTATACTATAGCTACGCTCTGAGAAAACGGGCTCTCATCAAAACGCCGACGCATATAAACGGCTCCTGCGGCAGAAGGCTCTTGGCAGGCGGGCCGGTTTATATACAGATATCGGGCAGGGCGGCAGGCCGGCAAGGCCCGCCGGGGACGGCAACTGTCCTGCCTGTCCGATAGAAAGCGGCTTACCCCCGGTTTACCGCAAGGCGGGCGGATGCCTCCCTTGCGCGAAGGACGCCGCCGGGCGTCGGGCGGGGACGGCCGCGATCAGAAAGGAAGCATTGGATGAATACCGTATATCGAGTGGCCGGCGCAGCGGCGCGTATTGTTCGCAGCCGTTTGTTCGCCGCCTCCGCGCTGGCCGTGGTCAGCGCCGTATTCGTCGGCGCCGTCGCGCTCAACATGAACGCGGTGACCGTGGTGGCCGGCGATGTCAGCCGGGTTGTACTGACCCTTGACGAAAACCCCCATCGGGCGCTTTCAAGCGCCGGCGTTACCTTGAACGAAGGGGACGAGGTCTTAGCGGCAAGCGACGGCGACGTTGTCCGCGTCAACCGTGCCTTTGACGTGATGGTGGTTGCCGACGGCATCACGACCGTCCTGCGCATGACGGACGGCACCGTGGCGGACGCCCTGGAGCGGGCGGACGTAACCCTCGGCGAGTATGATAAGCTCAGCGCCGGGGCGGACACGCCGGTCAGCGCCGGGCTGGCCATCCGGGTGGACCGGGTGGAATACGAGGAATATACCGAAACCGAGCCGGTGGCGTATACGTCGGCCGTGCAGTATACCGGTTCCCTGGCGCTGGGAAAGACCCAGGTCAAGCAGGCCGGAAAAGAGGGGGTCAAAACCCTCACCTACCGCAAATGCATTGAAAACGGCGAGGTCGTCGGCACCGAGCTGGTGGGGGAGGAAATCACCACCCAGCCGGTGCAGGAGATCGTTTTGCAGGGGACTGCCACCCATCTGCCGGTATCGGCCGTTCCCTATGAGCTGGAGCTGGACTCCAAGGGCCAGCCGGTCAATTACAAGACGGTTTACAGCGGCTCCGCGACGGCCTATACCAACGACCGGGGCCTGGCGGGCAACTATACCGCTTCCGGCCGGAAAGCGGGCGTGGGCGTGGTAGCGGTCAACCCGAATATCATCCCTTACGGCACCGAGCTGTATATCGTCTCTGCCGACGGTTCCTGGGTGTACGGGTATGCGATCGCCGGGGACACCGGCGGGGCGCTGATGAGCGGCCATTGCATCGTCGACCTGTTCTTTGACACCTGGGAGGAATGCTCCCAATTCGGCCGCCGGAATATGAACGTCTATGTCATCGGATAATGACCGGGGAGAAACCCGCAGCCAGCCGCAGGGGCCTGCCGCCCCTGCGGCTTTTGTCTTTGGCCTATGGCTGTGCCGGGCGGCGCGGCCCTGCCCGATGGTTTTCCCGAAGAAAAAGGGCGTGGCTCAGCCAACCGGCGAAGCCACGCCCTTTATAGGATCTGCAAGCCGCTTTTCAAGGCGGCGTCCATAGCTTTTCCACCCGGCTTCCCCGGCCGGCGGTTACCGCCAGGGCTCCATGCCGTAGCGGCGGCTGTCCGCCTCCGTGATGGGGCGGATAACCCGGCAGGGGTTGCCTGCGGCAATCACGTTGGCGGGGATATCCTTGGTCACCACGCTGCCGGCGCCGATGACGGTATTATCCCCGATGCGCACGCCAGGGGTGACGACCACGCTGCCGCCGATCCATACGTTGTTGCCGATGGTGATGGGCAGGGCGAATTCGATATTCCGGTTGCGCTGGGGAGCATCCAGAGGATGGCCGGCTGTGTAGAGCCCGACGTTCGGCGCGATGAAAACGTGGTCGCCGATGGTAACCGGCGCGCCGTCAAGGATCGTCAGGTTGAAATTGGCATAGAATTTTTTGCCGATCCGGATATTTTTCCCGTAATCGCAGCGGAAGGGCGGCTCAATAAAGAAGTCCGGCCCGATTTCCCCGAACAGCTCGCGGAACAGCTCGCCCCGCCGCTCCACATCGCCCGAATCCAGCGCGTTGATCTGCTCCACAATTTTACGGGCCTGCTGGCGCTCCCGGTACAGCTCCTCGTCCAAGCCGTCGAACAGCAGGCCGGAAATCATTTTTTCCTTTTCCGTCATCACGTTGCTTCCTTTCGCGTCCTTGCTGGGTTTTGGTATCCTGTATGGCATTGTATCGGCCGTGCGCGGATCTGTCAAGCGGGTATGAGCGGAAAATAGGCCGAGCCGATGCGCGGCAGCACGGCCAAGCGCCGGCGGCCGCCGCTCCAGCGGGCGAAAAAAGAGGCGGTGGAAATTTCCCACCGCCTCTTTATGCCTTTATGTAGCAGCGATTTGCCGCCTTTTCCCGAGCCGGCGGCCGCTTCCCGGCTTTCCGCTGGCCGGTTGGGGGTATGTTTGCCGGCCCAAGGCAGGCGCCGCTCTTTGCCGCGGCGTTCTGCCCGCTTACTGGATCAGCAGGGCGTTCTGATGCTTGGCGGCCAGGATGGTGTTTTTCAGCAGCATGGCGATGGTCATGGGGCCGACGCCGCCCGGCACCGGGGTGATCCAGCCTGCAATCGGCTCAACGGCGGCGAAATCGACATCGCCGCAGAGCTTGCCGTTTTCGTCCCGGTTCATCCCGACATCAATGACGGCGGCGCCGGGCTTGACCATGTCGGCTGTGACGAATTTCGCCTTGCCCACTGCGGCGACCAGGATGTCCGCGCCTCGGCAGATCTGCTGGAGGTTGACGGTTTTGGAGTGGCAGATGGTCACGGTGCCGTTTTCATGCAGAAGCAGCATGGCCATCGGCTTGCCCACGATGTTGCTCCGCCCGATGACGACGCAGCTTTTGCCGGCGGCGGAGATCCCGGCGCTGTGCAGCAGCTCCATCACGCCGGCCGGCGTGCAGGGCAGGAAGGTGTAATCCCCGATCATGATGTGCCCTACGTTGGAGGCGTGGAAGGCGTCCACATCCTTGAGGGGGGAGATGGCGCCGATGACCGCCTTGTCGTCAATGTGGGAGGGCAGCGGAAGCTGGCAAAGGATGCCGTTGATATCGCTGCGGTTGTTTAAGCTCGCGATCAGGGCCAGCAGCTCGTCCTGCGTGGTGTCCGCGGGCAGGGCGATCTCCTCGGAGTAAATGCCCGCTTCGGCGCAGGCCTTTTTCTTGTTGTTGACATAGACGCGGGAGGCCGGGTCGTCCCCGACCAGGATAACCGCCAGGCCGGGGACGATCCCCTTGGCCTTAAGCGCGGCGGCTTCCTGCGCCACCTCGCCCCGTACCCGTGCGGCGATTGCTTTTCCGTCAATGATTGTTGCCATGCTTGGTCGATCCTTTCTTTTCTCTCGTTGGTTGATCCGGGGCGGCAGCCCCGGGGAGGCGGGCGGCGGTTATTCGCCGTCCGCCTGCTTTTTCCCGTCCGGCTCGCCTTCCAGGCCGGGCTCTTCGCTGCCCTCGGCGGGTTGACCGCCCGTTCCCTCGGGCTCCTTCGGGGATGCTGCTTTGTCCTCCGGTTCTTTCCCGTCCGCCGGTTCCGCCTCCGGCTGGGGCTCCTCCGTCTCGTCCGCGCCGCCAATAACCGCGATGGAAGTCGCTACCTCCGGCTCCGCGTCCTCCCCTCCGGCTTCCCCGCTGGCGGCGAGGGCAGTCTCGGTCCCATCCGCTGTCCCGGCGGCAAAGAGGTCTTTGGGCAGGGAGCGGGCGTGGGCGCGCAGCGCAAAGAAGAGGAATACGCCGCCGATGACCGCGATGACCGCGACAAGCTGGGAAACCTTCATCGCGCCGAAATACAGGCTGTCGGTCCGCAGGCTTTCAATCATAAACCGGCCCACGCCGTACCAGATCAGATAGAGGGAGAAGATCTGCCCCTTGAACTTATACGCTTTTTTGGAGAGGATGTGCAGCAGGATAAAGCCGAGCAGGCACCACAGCGACTCGTACAAGAAGGTGGGATGCACCGGCTCGTTGAGGGTGTAGCCGCCGCCTTTGAGGCCGCTCTGGATGATATCGCCGGTCATGCCCCAGGGCAGGTCGGTATTGCCGCCGAACGCCTCCTGGTTGAAGAAATTGCCCCAGCGCCCGATGCACTGCCCGATCAGGAAGCCCAGCGAGGCCAGGTCGAACATCGCCGGCGCGTTGACCTTGCGGATTTTGCACATGATCAGCCCGGCGATAAAGGCGAAGATGATCCCGCCGTAGATGCCGAGACCGCCCTTCCAGATCTTGAGGATCTCGATCGGGTGTTCCAAGTATTCCGCCCGGTCATCGCAGAACAGCACAAAATACAGCCGCGCGCCGATAAAGGCAAAAATCGCGGCCACCAGCACCACGTCGATCATCCGGTCCGGATCAATGCCGAACTGCTTGGCGCGCTTGAGGGCGTAGATCACCGCCAGCAGGAAGCCCAGCGCGATCAGCAGGCCGTACCAGTTCAGGGAGAATTCGTGGCCGAAGAGGGTGAATTCCACGATGGTGGGGGAAATATTGAAGGTCCAGCCCAGCGCGGGGAAAGAGATATAATGGTCCATGCGCGTTTCGTCCTTTCTTTATGTAAGGCGGCGCCGGGGCGCCGCCCTGTTTGCGGGATGGCCGGCGGCTACTCGGCGGGACGGACCACCGAGAGGGCCGCCTGCGGGCGCTGAAGGTTCTCACGGAGCATCCGCTCCACCGCTCCGGGGGAGAGGCGGGCCGCCGCCTCTAGGAAGGCAAAGGGCTCCCGCCCGTAGAAAACGTCGCCGACCAGCATGTCGCCGCAGGCTTCCACATCGTTGAGGCAGGAGACCAGCCGCCCGTACAGCGCGTTGCGCGCCGCTTCAAAGTCGGCAGAGGGGATCCCCTCCCGCCGCAGCCGTTCGATTTCGGCGTGGACGGCGTCGGCCGCCGCGTCGGGGTCGGCGGATTCCCCGCCGAACAGCCAGGACGCATAGCCGGGCCCTTCAAAATACTGCGCCCCGAAGGAGGGGTTGATCAGCCCCCGTTCCATCAGCTGGGCATAGAGGGGGGAGGACTGTCCCGCGAGGATTTCCAGCAGCACGTCCGCTGCCACCAGCTCCTCGGCCGTTCGGACGCCGCCCTGGGGCAGGTGGTCCTTAAACCCGAGGTAGAATAGCGGGGCGGCGACCGGCATCCGGCATTCCACACGGGGCTCGGCGGCCGTAAAGGGCTCGTCCACCAGGGCGCGTTCCACCCGTCCGCCCTCCGACGGCTTCAGCATCCGGTCGGCCACGGCGAGTACTTCCTGCGGCGTGACGTTGCCGGAAACGGCGAGAACCATGTTGTTGAGATTATAAAAGGTGGAATAGCAGCCGTACAGCAGCTCCGGCGTGATTTCGGCGATGGATTCCACCGTGCCGGCGATATCAATGCGCACCGGGTGGTTTTTGTACAGCGCCTTGAGCAGGTTGAACAGCACCCGGCGGCCGGGGTTGTCCTCGCACATCCGGATCTCCTGCCCGATGATGCCCTGCTCCTTCTGCACGGTTTCCTTGGTGAAATACGGGTGCTGCACGAAGTCGAGCAGGATCTCCAGGGATTCCGCAAACCGGTCGGTGCAGGAGAAAAGGTAGGCGGTGCGGTCAAAGCTGGTGAAGGCGTTGGCCGAGGCGCCGGTTTTGGCGTACCGCGAAAAGGCGTCCCCGTCCTGGCTTTCAAACAGCTTGTGTTCCAGGTAATGGGCGATGCCGGCGGGCACCACGGTCTCTGTATCGGCGCCGGCCGGCCGGAAAGCGGTGTCAATCGACCCGTACCGGGTGGCAAACACCGCGTAGGCGGAGCGATAGCCGGGCTTCGGGTTGACCAGGATGGTCAGCCCGGAGGGGTGATGGAGGCGGTAAACCCGCTCATCGGCGTGAGGGGGGAGGATTTCCTGCCATGCGGCCATCTTACAGCGCCTCCTTTCCGGCTAAGAGGTAGTCCGCGCCGAGGGTCACGCCCTGCGCGGCCGCGGCCACCTGCTCCCGGGTGACCGCCCGGACGGCGTCGGCCGATTCCTCCGGCGTGGAGAGGCGGGGGGCCAGGCTCTGCCCCAGGTACCATGAGGCGGTGGTGGACTGCAAATCCCCGACGGTGACAAATTGGTTAACGACGCTCCGGCGGGCGGATTCCAGGTCCTCGTCGGTGAAATCGCCGGCGCGCACCGCGTCAAGCTGGCGGAGGATCTCCTCCCGGGCGCGGGGGGCGTTTTTCTCCTCTACGCCGGAATCGATCAGCAGCACGCCCTTGAGCCGGTCATAGCTCGACTGGCAGTAGTAGCACAGGCTGAGCTTTTCCCGCACGTTGCGGAAGAGCAGGGAATGGGGCGTCCCGCCCAGCAGGGCGTTCATCAGCCGCATGGCCGGCACCCCGGCGTCCGGCTCGGCCGTCCCGGCCCGCAGGCCCAGCACCAGCTTGGCCTGCCCCACGTCCAGGCGGTCGGTCCGTTCCCGCACCGTCTCGGCGCGGCGGACGACCTGGGTGGGGCAGGGCGCGGGCTCCCTCTCCGGCAGGAGGGACAGCCCCTGCCGGAAGGCGTCGCCCACCTGGGCAAGGGGGGACGCGCCCTGCACGATCAGGCGGATCTGCGCGGCAGAGAGCGCCCGCTTCCACGCCTGGGTGACGGCGGCGGGGGTGAGGGCCCCCACCTTTTCAATGACGCCGTACCGGTCAACGGCGTACCGCTCGCCCGGGCAGAGCAGCTCCTCGCACCGGCGGCGGGCGTACAGCCGCTTTTCGTTGATTTCGGACTCAATCTGTTCGATCAGGCAGCGCTTTTCCTGCTCGACCGCGGCGGCGGGGAAGCAGCCGCTTTCCAGCGCCGGGCGGAACAGCATCGCGCTGAGCAGTTCGGCGCAGGCGGAGGCGATCGCCTCCCCGTGCAGGGCGAAGCGGTCGTCGATGGCGACCGCGTGCAGCACCAGCGCCTGGGCCTCCCCAAGCCGTGTGACCTCGGCAAAAATGCGGGCGCCGTACAGCTCGTTCAGACGCCGCTTCAGGGCGGTGAAATCGGGATAGCTCTCGCAGCTCCGGCGCAGCAGGTAAGGCAGGACCGCGTATTCGGAGGCCGTTTCCCGTTCCAGCGGGAGGAGCAGGGCGGCGGTCAGCCGCATGGTTTTGAACCGGCCGTCGGTCAGGGTGAGCAGGCCGGCGCCCCCGGCGAGGGGCTGAAAGGATGGATGCGGCAAAGAATCACTCCTTTTTGCCGTGTGGGGCGGCGGCTCCGCCGGCTTTTCCCGGCAGGGAGGCGGGGCCGTTCCGCCCGAATCGTTCATACAGACCAGTATACCAAATACCACCAGGAATGAAAAGCGGCAAATCAAAAAGATTCGGCGGGATTTCGTGAAAACTTGGTGAAAAAGCCCGGCGGCCCTCCCGGCGCTTTTGGGCGGGGCCCTGCTGGAAGATCCCCCTGCCGGCGCATCCAGGGCGGCGCCGGCGGCTGGGATCGGTTTGGGCGGAATGGGCGGGAACGGCGCCCAGCCTCCGCGGCGGCTTCCGGCGGGGAGAGGGCCGCCCAGCCTCCGTTACTGCCCGGGCGCGGGAGGGAGGCGCAGCTCCACCGTATGCGCCGCGCCGTCGAGGGGGATCCGCTCCGCCGCCCGGCCGTCTACTGTCAGGCGGGGCTTCCCCCGCCGCACCCGGATGGCGAGGGCGGAGCCGCCCAGCGTCAGGGACGCCTCGTACCCCTCCCATTTGCCGGGCAGATGGGGGGACAGCTCCAGCCAATCCCCGTGGGGACGCAGCCCCAGCAGATGCCGCAGCACCGCTGTGTAAAACCATCCGGCCGAGCCGGTGTACTGCGTCCATCCGGCCCGTCCGGGGCATTCGGCGTTGGCGTAGACGTCCCCGGCCAGGGCATAGGGCTCGCCCCGGTACGATTCCCCCAGCCCGTCGGCGTATTTCTGCGCGGTGTTGAGCAGCCGCAGCAGCTCCGCCCCCTCGTCCGCCCGCCCCGCCTCCAGCAGGGCGATGGCCAGCCAGACCGCCGCATGGGTGTACTGCCCCCCGTTTTCCCGCACGCCGGGCGGATAGGCGGCGATATACCCTACCGGGCGCTCCTGCTCCGCCTTGTCAAAGGGCGGCGCGAACAGGCGGATCACGCCGTTTTCGCGGTCGACCAGCTGTGCCAGCGCGGTATCCAGCGCCGTGTTCGCGCGCTCCCGGTCCAGCCCGCAGAGCAGGGCGAAGCTTTGGGTAAGGCTGTCCAGCGCGCAGGCGCCCGCCCCCGGCGCGCCGAGCGGGGAGCCGTCGTCCAGGAAGGCGCGCAGATAGCGGTCACGGGCGTAGCAGTCCTCAAGCGCGGTGCGGTAACCGGCCGCCAGGCGGCGGAAGGCCAGCGCCCGCGCCTCGTCCCCGCGGCGCTCGCACAGGGGGGCGAAGCGTTCCAGCGTGAGGGCCAGGAACATCCCCAGCCATACGCTTTCCCCCTTGCCTTCGGCGCCGATTAGGTTGAAGCCGTCGTTCCAGTCCCCGCTGCCGATCAGCGGCAGGCCGTGCGCGCCATGGGTCGCGGCCCGCTCGAGCGCCCGGACGCAGTGGAGGTAGAGCGGGTCCGCGTAATCGGTGCGGGCCGGCTCATGGTACCGGTCCTGCTCGTCGGGGCCGAGCTCCGGCCCCGAAAGCCAGCGGATTTTGACGTCGAGGATCCCCGTGTCGCCGGTGAAATCGATATATTCCGCCGCGGCATAGGGCAGCCAGGCCAGGTCGTCCGAGCAGCGGGTGCGCACCCCGCGCAGGCTGCCCGGCAGCCGGTGCCACCAGTGGAGCACGTCCCCCTGCTCAAACTGCACGGCGGCGCACCGCATCAGCTGGCGGCGCAGGAGCGCGGGGTCGATCCAGAGCGCGGCCAGGCAGTCCTGCAGCTGGTCGCGGAACCCCCACGCTCCGCCGCATTGGTAAAAGCCGGTGCGGGCGTAAATCCGGCAGTACAGCGCCTGCCGCGGGATCCAGTCCCCGGCCAGCGCGTTCAGCGCGGGGTCGGGGGTGTGAAGGCGGGGCAGGGCGGGCGCCGGCGCCGCCGTATCCCGGAGGGCCAGGCCGGGCAGCGCCAAGGCCGCCCGGTGCGCCGCCTCCGGCTCCCTCGCCGCCGCGTAGCCGAGCACGAAGGTGATCTTCTCCCGCCGGCGGGGCGGCAGCCTGCGGCGGACGATGACCGCTGCGCAGGGATCGGGCAGCGGGGAGAGGGTGCCCGATCCCCAGCGCCCCGACAAAAAGCCGCCCCGGTCGCAGTCGCAGCCGTCCGCGCCGCCCTCGGCGGTGAGCACCATCGCCCCCTTGACGGCGGCGAAGGGGTTGTGCAGCACCAGCGCGCCGTTTTCCCACCGGGCGGCGGTGAGGCGGGCGGCGTCCCGGTCCACGCCGAGCGCCGGCTCCGTATAATACGCGGCCTGCATATCGCTGTCTTCCTTTCCTTGGTTTTCTATGACCGCCTCGACGGTTTTCCACGGCCCGCGCGCCGGCACCCGGACGGTGACGGTGGTTTTCAGCACCGCCCCGCCGGGGAATTCCAACACTCCCTCGTACCGGGCGAAGCCCTGCCCAAAGGTGGGGCTGGCGCCCCATACCGCGTCTCGGATCTGCCCGCCGGCACGCAGGAGGAGAAGCTCCCCCCGGTTGTCGGAGGCGGTGTCGTTGGACCAGGGGGTGAGCTTGTTTTCCCGGGCGTTGACCGCCCAGGTAAAGCCGAGGGAGAGGTCGGACACCAGGGTGCCGAAGGCGGGGTTGGCTAAGAGATGGCACCACGGCAGGCGGGGCTTCTCCCGGATGCGGAACCGCCCGTTTACAAATTCCCCGCCGGGCAGGGCAAGGGGAACGGCGGTTTCCTCCCGGCTTACCGCTTCCCCGGACGGCTCGTCGGGCGCGGCGGGGAGGATCGGCGCCGGCCGGTATTCGGCGGGGGGCAGGCCTGCCCGCTGGAGATCCCGCGCGCTGTTGTGGCGGCACACGGCGGCCAGCAGGGAAAGCGCCTCTTCGCCGTGGAGGCGGAGGTTGATAAGATGGATCCCGCCCCGTGCGCCGAAGCTCTCGGGGCAGCCGGCGTTGTCCGCGGCGGTGCGCAGCGCATCAAGCAGCGGTGCGTCGTACTCGCCGCCCTCCCGGTAGGCGATGCACAGCTCGGTTTCCACCCCGCCCAGCCTCAGGGAACGGTGCAGGCGCATATACGGCTCGGCACGGCCGGCGTCGGCCGCGCTGTGGATTTCCACCAGGATGATCGGGAAATCCCCCGATACGCCCAGCGCCCAGAGCGCCTCCCGCCCGCGGGCGTTTTCCCGCGCGGCGGCGGCCCAGTCCCGGTCCATCCGGGGCGGATAGAACAGGTCGGGCAGGATCTGGGCGGCGAGCTGGGCTTCCACCCCGCCGAAGGGGGAGGGGGCGGCCCGGCTGGGGGAGAGAAGCCCCTCCCTCCTTGCCTCAACCAGCCGGTTGGCGGCTTCGGCCCGGGTGGGCGCCGCGGCCAGCACCAGGGTGGCGGAGCGCTGTCCGCGGGCGGGAAGCTCCAGCGTCAGCCGGATGGCCACTGCGCAGTCCGGCACGCCCGACCCCTCGCAGGAGAAGGGCTGCACCACCGCCCCCGGCAGGGAGGCGATCCCCAGAGGGCGGACCAGCAGCGTCTCGCGGGAAGGCTCGTATTCAAACGCCTCCCCGTCCAAAAGGCCGGCGGCCAGGCAGACCGGCGCCTCCCCCGGCCGCTGCCGCCGGGTGACGAACAGCGCGCCGGCCGCCTCGTCCTTCTGCACGGCCAGGAACAGCCGGGAAAAAGCGGGGTGGGCCTCGGCGTCCGCCCGGCGGGCCAGGCTCGGTTCAAGGTAGAACAGGAGCGTCGCCTGCTGCTTGCGGGCCGACCGGTTCTTGAGCACCACCTGCCGCTGCTCGCAGGGAAGGCGGGGATGCACCATCACCCGCATCCCGGCCTCGAGCTCCCCCTGCTGCGCCGTAAAGACCGCCGCGCCGGGCGAAAAGGTGACATGGCGGGAGACGGTTCCGCCGCCGGTCAGATAATCCGGCGCCGCGGTGATGGAAAAGACGCCCTGCCCGCCGTCCACCAGCGCGAAAACGCCCTGGGGGGCGCGCAGCAGGTCTCCGCTCGCCCGGTGGATATCCACCCCGTGGGAACAGGAGAAGCCCGCCCCGGTGTCCGAGACCGCCAGCTGCCATTCCGCGCCGGAGAGCAGGTGCATCCGGGGGGTGCGGGGGTTGGGATGGGGGATTTCGACGTTCTCGGCGGCTTCCCGCCCGGGGAGCACGGGGGCCCGTCCCTCCCGCACCGGATCGTACACCGCCCCTGCGTCGGGCGCTTTTTCGTCCAGCAGCTCCCTGGCCCGCGCCATGTCCGGATCCCGCAGGAAGCGGCGGACAAAGAGGTCGTCCATCGCGGCGTTGGCGCAGGCGATCAGGCTCATTCCGATATGGTGGGCCATGTAGCTGCGCACCACCGAGTAGCCGCCCCGGGCCGCGCGGGAGGGGGTGAAGTCGGCGGCCTCATAAAACCCAAAGCCGCCGGTCAGCCCCAGCCGCTCCAGCCGGGAAAGGTTCCGCAGGGCGGCGTCCGGGTCGGTGGTCAGGGCCAGGAAGGAGGAATAGGGGGAAATCACCAATTCCCCGCCCAGCCCCCGCTTTAAGGCGAGCCGGGGGACGCCGTGCGCTTTATATTGGTAATTGAGGCTGCTGTCAAAGGCATAAAAGCCGCTTTCCGAGATCCCCCACGGGATATCCCGCGGCGCATCCCGGCGCGCTTTCGCCTGGGCGGCGTCCCACGGCGCGTTCCGGGTCCGCCGGCGCTGACAGTGCAGGCAGAAGCGCAGAGCCTCGTAGCCCATCGTCCCTTCCTGCGCCGGGAGGAGCAGGCGGGGCATGAAGAATTCAAACATCGTCCCCGACCAGGAGACCGGGCCCACCGAGCTCCCCGACCGGGCTAGGGTGCGGCCCAGCGCGCCCCAGTGCTTTTTGGGGATTTGGCGGGTGGCCACCGCATAATACCCCGTCATCCGGCTTTCGCTCATCAGCAGGTCGTAATAAGAGGGGCTCCGCCGCCCGGTATCCGGGATGTGGAACAGGGCCCGCCTTTCGTTGTATAGGGGTGCCAGCTCCAGCCCCTCCTGCAAGCGCCGGACGGCGGCGGCGGCCGCCTCCGCCCGCGCGCCCCGCAGCTCGGCCAGCGCCTGCCGCAGGGCGACCAGGCAGCACACGAAGTTGCCGCTGTCCACCGTGGAAATATAGCGGGGGGACAGGGGGCGCAGGGTGCGGGTGTCGTACCAGTTGTAGGGGTTCCCCTTCCACTTTTCCAGCTTTTGAACCGTCGCCAGGGTACGCTCCACCCTGTCCAGCATCCCGTCGTCGTCAATCAGGCCGAAATCGCGGGCCGCGGCGATGCAAAGAAGGTACAGCCCGATATTGGTCGGGGAGGTGCGGTGGGCGACCCGCCAGACCGGCGATTCCTGCAGATTGTCCGGGGGCAGGTAATGGTCGGCGGCCGTGCAGTGTTCCTCGTAGTACCGCCACATCGCGGCGGCATAGGCGCCAAGGCGCTCCTTCTGCCCCGCGGTCAGGGAAGGGGCGCCCCGGTCCGGTAACGGGCGGGCGGAAAAAACCGACAGGGGGATGAGGAGCAGGAAGAGCAGCCCGCCGAGCCGGGCAAAGCCCCGGCCGCATACTAAAAGAAGGGCGGCAATCGGGAGGGTCGGCCAGAAGCGGACGAAGCTTTCCCGCCAGCCGGAACGGCGCTTTTCCGCCTGCGCGGCGGTGGTCCATTCCAGCAGGTTGCGCCGGGTGAACAGGCGCGTCACCGCCCGCCCTGCCGCATCCAAAGCCGACAGGGCGCAGGCGGGCAGCATCACCAGGGTATATCCCGCCTGGGTCAGCGCCCCCATCGCCCGGGGCAGCACCCGGGAATAATACCGCCCGCCGAGCGTCAGCCATCCGCCGTGTACCAGCGCCAGCAGGGCGGCCAGCAGGTTCCCCGCAATGGGGGCCAGCAGGCCGGCCAGGGCCAGGAGCTGCCCGGCCCGCCCGCCGAACAGGGGGGAGAGCAGCAGGCAGAGCAGGGAGGCAGCCGGCGTCATTGCCCGCCGCAGGTTGTCCAGCAGCTTGTATTTGTCCAGCCGGGTGAGGGGCAGGGTGCGGTCCCACAAAAACGGTGCGTTCTGCCAGTCCCCCCGGATCCATCGGTGGAGGCGCTCCAGCCACCCGCCCATCGCCGCGGGACAGCTGTCGGTCATTGCTACATCCGACACCAGCCCGGCGCGCAGCAGGCTTCCTTCAAGGATGTCGTGGCTGAGCACCTGCTCCGGCGGCAGCTCCGGCTCGGCCGCGGCGGCGAAGGCGGCGATGTCGATCAGCCCTTTTCCGGCGAAAATGCCGGCGGAAAAGCAGTCCATATACGGGTCGCCGGCGGGGGTGTCGTAGGGGGTGATCCCGCCGATGCCCGCCATCGCGCGGGAGAACGGCGTCCGGTTGGCGCTTTGCAGCTCCGGCTCCATCCGGGGGACGAAAACACCGTACCCCTTGACCACGCGGGGCTTGCCGCCCCGGCCCGCGCCCAGGACGGCCTGGTTGAGCGGATGGAGCGCCACCCCCACCAGCTCCGCCGCTGTGTCCATCAGCAGGCCGGTGTCCGCATCAAGCGCCAGCAGGTACTTTGCCCGCCGCAGGGCGTTAAGATCCCCCTCCGCCGCCAGGAAGCGGGATTCCCCGCCCCGGATGACCCGGATCAGCTCCGCGATCGCGCCCCGCTTGCGCTCCCGGCCGGTATAGGCCCGCATGGTCCGGCTGTATTCCCGCGGGCGGACCAGCAGCAGGAACCGCCCCTCGCACCGGCGGTTCAGCCGGCGGATTTCCCGGCGCATGGCGGCGATGTCGGCGTCGTCCTTCGGCAGGGTGGGGTATTCCGCCTGGGACAGGTCGGCCAGGAGGCAGATCTGCACCGCCCCGCGGCCGTTGGTATTGTAGAGCTGAAACAGGTGCTCCGCCGTCTTTTTCGCCCCCTTGGCGGAGGGCAGCAGGGAGGAGACCGCGATCACGGTGCGTCCCTCCTCGGGGATGACGCCCTCCAGCTTTAGGCGGGGAAGGCGGCGGGGCGTCAGCCCGCGCAGCACGATGTGCTGCACCGCAGGGCGGAGCAGCTCGTAGAAAGGCAGGAAGAGCAGCGGCGCCGCCCAGAGGGAGCCGGCCCATACCGCTGTAAATACGGCAGCCAAAGCCGGCAGTACGGCGGTGAGGAGCAGGAGGGCCCGCCCTCTCGCCCGCCTTCGCCCCGCGTCCCCGAACGCGGCAAGCGGCGCGCCGACATGGCGCTCCCGCGGGGTGGAGCCGCCCCGTGCCTTGTCCACCAGCGCGGCGGCGGTGACCGCCTCGCTCCGCCCGGTGCGCAGGGCAGCCAGGGCAGTGCGCCGGCGGTAGTCGGCGCGGGAGAGGTCGTCCATCTGCGCATAGACCCCGGCAGGGTCTTCCCGCAGGATCCGCTCGACGATGCTGTGCCGTTCGGTCAGCCCGGTGAAGTCCATGTCCGCCGCGCTGCGCAGGCCGTTTACCGCGGCGGCGATCAGCCGCGTCCCCTCCGCCCCCTTTTCGCGGCAGGCGTCGGCCGCGGTCAGGATCAGCGCCGCTTTCAGGCAAAGGGGCAGCTGCTCCAGCTCAAACACGGTCAGGGGGCGGAGCCGTTCGGCTTCCTCCATCAGCGTTTCAAGCCCCTGCTCGTCCGGGACGCCCCTTTCCCGAACCAGCCTGCGCAGCAGGAGGCAGGTGGCCGGCCAGGTCCCGTCGCAGGGCTGCCGGCCGGCAAAGCGCAGGCCGGCAGCCGCCTGCTCCCCTTCACGGGCCAGGAGGTGGTAATTGTCGTCCAGCCACTCCCGGAAGGCGGACTCCTGCTCCGGCGCTTTGGGCGTCTGCCCGGCACGCCGGAGCTGCCGCAGCGCGCGGCGCACCTGCCGGCGCAGGGGGCGGAGGCTTCCCGGCGGGAAGGGCTCGGCCAGGAATTCTCTGGCCAGCGCCGCGTAGTAGGCACGGTCCCCGTCCGGGGCGTCTCCTTCTTTGGCTTGTGTGGTAAACGGCGTCTTTTCCGTCATAGCGATCCGGCCTTTCTCCCGGCGGCTCTCCGGCCGCCCGATGGGGATCCTGCGTCTGTGAGCGCCGGCCTGCGCCGGAACGCGCGAGGGCGCATGGATCCCTTTTGCCTTTTAGGATTCCCGCCGGTGCGCAAAACATGCATCGTCTATGCCCCGCGGCAGGAATGGGCGCCTCCCCGCCGTTGCGGCCGGGCAGGGCTTGGGAGGCGGGCCGGGGCTTTTGTGAGGTGGGCCGCCGGGCCGGCTTGTGCCGGTTCAAAAGGACGGAAAAGGGGGCGATTTCCGTCCCGATGCCCGTTTTCCAGCGCCCGGCGGGGATGGGAGCGGCGGAAAACCGAAAAAAATCGCCCGGAGGGCTTGACATTTTCCTTTTTTTCGTCTAATATAGATCAAGCCGGCCGGATGGCGCGGCAGAAAAGGGAATAGGGATCCATGGGGGTGTAGCTCAGTTGGGAGAGCGTTCGGTTCGCATCCGAGAGGTCAGGGGTTCGAATCCCCTCATCTCCACCATTTGTCGAAAGAAGTCGATTTCTGTAAAGCAGTCGACTTCTTTTGTATTTTGTGATTAAGGTGTATTTATATTACTTAAGGGGATTATTATGGAACACAACTGTGCGTTTGAAGACGAAACATACAAATTTAGATACAGAGCAGCAGCTGTAATAATTCACAACAACTGTATTCTAATGGTTTCATCCGATAACGTAGATTATTACTATTCTGTAGGCGGTGCGGTGCATTTGGGAGAACGAGCTGAGGATGCTGTTGTTCGTGAAGTTTATGAAGAAGCAGGTGTTCATTCTGAAATTGACAGACTCCTATTTATTCACGAAAACTTCTTTACAGAAAATGGATATAATAATCACGAAATTGCCTTCTATTTTTTGATGAAGCCTATCAATCCGCAAGTCATAGAAATGGTGAGTAATTCCTGTGGCTTTAAAGAATATCTCAAATGGATTCCGTTAAAAGATTTATCACACTTTAAGGTTTACCCTACATTTTTTAAGGACGAATTGGCCGTGTTGCCCACTATACCCAAACATTTAATTACTAATTAAATCTCATTTTATATGAGAGTTCAAGTCATCCGCAAAAAATGACAGGAGGCTCTTTTTATATCGCCCTTACACACCTGCAGTGAGCAAGTCATGCACCGCAGGTTTTCTTTTGTTTCAATGTGCGACCCGCGCTTAAGCCGATTTTTTTGTATTATCTCCACCAGACCTGCAGAAGAGGCGGGAGTTCGTGATGAACTCCCGCCTCTTGCAATTCGCGATGAGTTGCCGGCCGCTTTTCGTCGTGCAGCTCGATCATTCGCAGGTTTT
Source organism: Candidatus Avimonas faecium (assembly GCA_904419005.1). GTDB lineage: Bacteria > Bacillota > Clostridia > Oscillospirales > Acutalibacteraceae > Avimonas > Avimonas faecium. The sequence goes on from CAJFQI010000003.1 coordinate 82,112, forward strand.
TTGTGGCGTAAACCCCAAACGACGACGCCTTGAAAACGTAGTGTTTTCAAGGCGTCGCGGCTTTTTACCGGATGGTTTCCTCACTCTGGTTTCCCCGGCTTTCTGCCGGGCATTAACAGTCGTTCTAACACCTTTCCGGGACGATCCTGCCACCGATTCCGCTATCTCCTTTTTGCTGATGTCCAGGCGGGAAGAGCGGGGGCCGTCCGGATATCGGTACGTCCTGGCCGGGGATGCTCTCCTAATCCGCTGCGCGGACCGGCGTTGCCTTACGCAGTCAGGTCATCGGGCGTCACGACAAACGTGGCCGCCTTATTGCCCGTCCAAAGGTCGTCCTTATAGGATACCTCCAGCTCCTTCCACTCCGGATCAACCTCCCAGGCCATATAGCCCTGCAGCTTCTTGCCGGCGGCGACGTCGCCGGTCAGCCATTCGTACCCGTCTGGATCGGATGTCAGCAGGGATTGCGTCGCGCTGTATCCGTCTACATAGCTTTCCACATTGAGGTAATTGAAATAGTCGTCCTCCTCCGAGACGTTCTGTACGTCAAAGAACAGCACAAGGTAGACCTTGCCTTCCTCCGGCTTGTCCGTGAGATATTCCCCCGCGATTTCTTCGTAGACTTTTGCGCCGGTCAGAGAGATAGCCCAGGTATCGCTCGTTACCGTTTGGCCAACCGAGGCCTTGGTGTCCCCCTCCGGCGCGGCGGAGGTTTCGGCCTGGGATTCCCCGGCCGGATCGTTGTCCGTAATCACCTGGCTGCTCTCCTCGGACACGACGCAGCCGGACATAGCGAGAGCGGCCGCAGCCGCCAAAAGGAACACGCCTAGTTTCTTCATGATTTTTCCTCTCCTTTTTTAATGTCGGAAATTTCCCTTGAGCGCCGGTGTCTCCTGACAGGCGGGCACCGGCAGCCCACAGCCCAAAAGATCAACATTTTCAATAGCTATTTATAACAAATGCTAGTATAATCGCAAAGAATAAAGCTGTCAATATATCTTTTGCCTAATAAATCTCGCAGAAAATCGCGGGATTTCCGGCAATATCTATCGAGCCTTCGGGCCGCTGCGGGGCAGGTTCCTCCCAGGCTTCCTTATTTTATGCGGCAAGGATGCGGCTGCTGGGGCGCCAGGACGAACGGATAGAGCGGAAAAGGGCCGGCGGAAAGTCAAGGATGGCTGCCGGCGGCCCTCCCCATCCCCTGTGAAAAGATTTGGACAAACGAAAGCCGCCGGTATACCCGGCGGCTTTCGTGATCATGGGACCGCGTTGCTTTTGCTTTTCCCGAGCTAGGGTCCGGCTTACAGCCGGATGGCGACCCGGCGGGGCTCTCCGCCGCCGGCGTAGAAGCTCTTGCGCAGGATGTCCTTGTTTACCGTGGTTTCCTGCCCGTCAATATCAACCGTGATGTCGTAGTTGCCGAAGAAGAGGCGGGTCTTGCAGATCCCGTCAGGGCCGGTGGTCAGGTCGGCGTCGGTGTGCCACTCCTTGTGGATCAGGTCGTACAGGGTGTGGTAAATGGGCTTGGGCTTCAGGTCGTCGGTCACGACGCCGGCCGGGGCGTCAAGCCAGCGGTGGTCGGTAAAGTCGAACCAGGACAGCGCCTCCACCGCCGGGTGGCTGAACACCAGGGTGTAGAAATCCTTGGTGAACTCGGCCTGGGAGTAGAGATCCTCCTCGGTTTCATGCCACTGGTTGTGCTGGCCTGCGCCGTAATTGGTCACGCCGATCGGGGTGCCGCTGCACACCGAGCACTCGGGGAAATGGATCGGCCAGCCGAATTCGGAGGCGCGCTCGAGGATCCGCATGGTTTCCTCCTCGGGCCAGCGGTCGACGTGCTGGTGGCTCTGGATGCCGAGGTAGTCAATGTCGATATCGTTTTCCCGCATCTGGCGCAGGAAGTCGTAGTATTCCTCCACATGGACGTTCCAGTCGCCGTAGATCAGCTTGGCGTCCGGCTTGAAGGAGCGGGTGAGCTCCACGCCGAACTTCAGCATATTCATCGGGCCGTACTCCCGCACCCAGCGGGAGACCGGATTGTCAAACCGGTCGTTGACCGTGGTCTCGTTGGCCACGTCGAAAAAGTCGAAGTCGTCCCCGAAATTCGTCATCAGATGGGCGATGCGTTCGGTATACAGCGCCTTGACGTCGTCGGTGTCCTTCATCCAGTCGGGGCAGCACTCATGCCAGATCAGGGCGTGGAGCTTCCTCTTCAGCCCGTTTTTCTGCGCCCAGTGCAGGAGGTTGCTGGTGTACGGCTCGTTGTATTCGTGCCGCTTGGGCTCGTACCAGCTCCAGTGGTAGGGCACCATGGTGTAGTTGAACAGCCGGGTAAACTCCTCGGTGAACTTCTCGTTCATCTCCGGCTTGTCGTACGTGCCGTATTTGTAGCACACCGCCCCAAAGAGGAACTGGTGGTTCTTCATCCGTACCTTGACACCGGCGTTTTCCACCGGCTTGCCGTCCTTGAGCACCCAGAATTCGACGTCCTTAGTGCGGACCTCTTGGATCCGCCGCTTTGCCTGTTCCAAAATTTGGCTCATCGTGTCTTCTCCTTTCCCACGGCCTTTGCGGCCGGGCGCCCCGATGCCGGAGCATCACCTAACGCGATTGTACCCGCTTGAAGCGGTAATGTCAACGCCAAAACGCTATATTTGTAAACGTTTTCTCAAAGAGGGCGGAAAATACGAGGGCGGAAAATACGGCCTTTCGGCCGACACCCTGCGGTATGGCGAGCGCATCGGCCTGATTCCGCCCGTCCCCCGCAGCAAAAGCGGCATCCGGGACTACGGCGAAACGTCCTACGGGTGGATTGGATGGATGAAGTGCATATGCTCCGCCGGGGTGCAGATTGAGGCCCTGATAGAATACGCCATCCTGTTCCGGGAGAGGAAATTATCGCGGCGCCAGGCGATCCTGGTGGAGCAGCGGGAAAACCGAAGAAAATACCAAGGGGGTGCTGCATCTTGCAGCACCCCCTTGGCCGTATCGGCGCCGAGGTGACGAAGCCGCCCGGTTCTATAGTTCCTGCGCGGGAAAGGACGGCACTTCCCCGGCCGCGCCGGCTTCCTCCTCCGGCCCAGGCGGGAAGGGAGGGGCATTGGGCGCGAGGGACGGAAAATCGAGGTAGGCCCGGCGCAGATGGGCGAAGCACGCCAACAGGACCACACGGGCGGCCAGGCCGGACGCGAGCGCGGCATACAGCGGCGCCTGCACCTGGGTAAACAGGACGGCCGCCCACAGGCCGGCTTCCGCCAAAGAGGACAGAACCAGGAAAATCCGCAGCCGCCGGCCGGTCCCCGCCGCCGTGGCGTCCAGCCGGTCGATCGCCAGGATTTCGCAGGAGGCATTCAGGATTTCATACACCGCGGCCAGGTACAGGCAGGCATACAGCCCGTGATAAAGGGCGGAAAGCGGCACGAGGCCGGAGGCCGGCAGCGGCAACCCGTTTCTCTCTATCAGCAGCAGGAGAAATTCCGCCGCCGACAGGCCGCACAGGATCCGCATCATGACCGCGGCCCGCCATAAGCCGGGAGAGCCGGCGCGCATCCGCAGCTGATTGAGCCCGCTGAGCAGGACGAGAAGCCCCACAAAATCCGGGAAAATCGGGACCGGGCCGATGTTTACATGGAACAGCAGGAGGAACGTACCCCAGAAGCAGCGGCGGTATCCCCGCGCCATCGTCCCACCGGGGTCCTGGATACTGGCCAGCGTCATGCCGCCCCCTCCCTTCTTTCGCGGATATACGCAAGCGCCTCCATAAACGAGGGCGTCTGCGGCGTATGGTTCAGCAGGCCGACCAGGCAGACGCAGGACTGCCCGCCGCTTTCGTCCTGAATCCAGCAGTCGACCGACAGCGCATACTGGGTCAGCCGCTCCCGGATGCCGCCCGGGGAGGGAAATTCTGCGTGGGCGCTCAGGATCCGGCTGCAGGAGTCGCCGGCTAGGGCTTCCAACGGCGTCCCGTTGACCGTGACCGTGAACAGGGACGGATCCGGTACCGCCGGGGTGACGGACGCCCCGGTAAAAACCCCGGTTTGTGCCAAGGCGTATTCTAGGGCGTAGAGGTTGCTGGTTGTTCCATCGTTAGATGTCGTGCCGCTGTAGGAATACATCACCGTCCGGCCGGCGTCATCCCCGCCCGGGCCCAGGCGGACGTCGCCAAGCGCCGCTTCCATTTCCCGGCCGTCGGAGAAAGCAATGCGCGCCCGTTGAAAGGCTGGGTCCGTGTCCGCGCCGTCCGTCCGGGCCTCGGAGGCCGCCGCCCCGCCGTCATCTCCGCCTTCCGCCTCCGCGGCCGGGACGTGCCGCAGGATGGTGACGTAGACGCTGCGCAGGCTGTATGCGCCGACCTCCTGGCTGGCGGCGCCCGAAAACAGAGAATACATTGCCGGCGGGGTCGTGCTGCAATAGACGCGGTAGTCGTCCCCTTCCAGCTCGGGGAAGGTCACGCTGGTGACCTGGCTGGAATCGTTGGCATTGGTGAGGTAAGGCAGGGTGAGCGCGTATTCCCATGCGACCACGCCGCTGCCGTAATCCTGGCTCCGGGCGGGCCGGAGGTCGGCATAGACCTCAAGGAACAGCGGCTCGGGCAGGCGGATGGCCAGCAGGAAGGCCGCCATCCCGACGGCCAGCCCGGCAGTCACGCACAGGCTGACGATCAGCCATATCCGGTTCACCCGCCGTTTCCGCTGCAGGACGGCCTCCCGGCTGCCGGAAGCGGGCGGCTCCGGCGTGCCGCTTTTGTTGGGATCCTTTGACATGGCGTTCCCCTCTTCCACTTCGAATTCATTCGATATACATGATTATACGATTTATAGAGCAAAAAGTATAGACATTACGCACAGAATTTCCCGCTTTCCCTTGCGAGGCCTGCCCCTCCGCCGCCTATTTCGGCGGCGCGCAGACGTAAACCTCTCCCGCCGCGCCCCCGCCGCAGCGGAGCCGGAGCAGCTCGCTGACGGTGACGGTGGTGTAGCCGTCCTTTTGCAGCCGGTCCATCATCTCCACAGCGGCATCCACCGTGGAGGCGTAGACGTCGTGCATCAGCACGATCGCGCCGTCCCGGATCCCGTACGGGCCGTCCTGGAACGCCGTGGTGAGGATGCTGCTCTTGGAGCGGCTTTCCCAGTCGCGGGTGTCGACCGACCAATATAGGATACGCAGGTTCTGCTCGCGGCAGTACGCCTTCAGGTCGTCGTCGTAGGAGCCTCCCGGCGGGCGGAGCAGGGTGACCGGCTTGCCGGTGACGTTTTGGATGGCCTGTATCGAGCTCTGAATCTCCTCCGCCTTTTCCGCCCGGCTCAGCTTGGTCAGGTTCGGGTGGCTGTAGGTGTGGGTGCCGATCTCATGCCCTTCCTCCGCCGCCCGCCTGAGGGTGTCGGCGTACCGGCCGACCCGGTTGCCGACGACAAAGAAGGTCGCCTTCATCCCCCGCTTCTTCAGCTCGTCGAGCAGGCGGGCGGTGGTGTCGCCCGGCCCGTCGTCAAAGGTCAGCGCAATCAGCTTGGCGCTGTCGGGGACGGAGGGGGCGGGAGAAGAGGAGGCAGAAGGGGAGGAAGAGGGGGAAGGGGCGGCCGAGGAAGCGGCCGCCTTCTTCCTGAGCTGGTCCAGCTCGGACTGGAGGGCGCTTTTTTCCTCCTCCAGCCGGCGGCTGTCGGATTCGGCGGCCGACGCGCGCTGCTCCGCCTGCACCAGGCGGGCCTCCAGCGCCGACGCCTGATCCTGCGCCGCCGTCAGCTGGGACTGGGTATCGTGCAGCTGGGACCGGGTATCGTTCAGCGTGCGCTGGATTTTCTGCCGCTCCCGCCGGCCGTCTGCGATCTGCGCGTCGGCCCCGGCAAGGGAGTCCGCCGCCCTTTTCCAGCCGGCGATGCCGAAGCCGAAGCCCGCCGCCAGCAGGACGCCGCCCGCGCATACCGCCAGCAGGGCTGCCCGCAGCCCGCGGGTGCTTTTGCTTGTCTTTTTCATCCAAGCCACCGTCCTTTCGGTCGGAAAAGGCGGTGAGCCGCCCGTCCGCATTGCTAAGGGCATTGTAGCATTTGGCTAAGGCTTTCTGCAATAAAATGACGGGTTTTGTAATCTTTTGTAACGAACTTGTAATTTCTTGCGGATTGTGTTATAATACATTAACTTTATACTATGAAAAACCCGTGGCCGCCCGGAAGGAGCGGCGCAGGGAAAACGCTTCGGGAGGGAGAAGCCGTTGAGCAGCAACAGCCGCATCATTCTGAGCTCGGACAGTACCTGCGACCTTGGCGACGAGCTGCGCCGCCGTTATGAAGTGAATTATTATCCGTTTCATGTAATTTTGGACGGTAAGACGTACGGGGACGGGGTGGACCTGGTTCCCGACCAGATTTACGAGGTGTACCGCGCCAAAAAGATCCTGCCGAAAACGGCGGCGATCAACACGGCGGAGTACATAGACTACTTCCGGAAGTGGACCGACCAGGGATATGAGGTGGTCCATCTGACCCTGGGGCACGGGCTTTCCGCTACCTATAACAACTGCCGCCTGGCCGCCGAGGAGCTGCCGGGGGTGTATGTCATTGACAGCTGCAACCTTTCGACCGGCTCCGGCCTGCTGGTGATCGAAGCGGCCGAGCGGATCGCGGCGGGGATGCCGGCGGCCCAGGTCGCGCAGGAGGTCCAAGCGCTGGCCTCCCACGTCAACGCCAGCTTTGTGCTTGATACGCTGGAATTCCTGTACAAGGGGGGACGCTGCTCGGCGCTCCAGATGCTGGGGGCCAACCTGCTGCAGCTCAAGCCCTGCATTGAGGTGAACAATGCCGACGGCACCATGAGCGTAGGCAAGAAATACCGCGGCTCGCTGGATAAGGCGCTGGCCCAGTATGTGAAGGACCGCCTGCAAGGAAGGGACGACCTCCGTTACGACCGCGTTTTTATCACCCACTCGGGCATTTCCGAGGAGCGGATTGCTATGGTGAAGAAGGAAGTGGAGCAGTTGGCCTCCTTCCGCGAGGTGTTCATTACCCGCGCGGGCTGCACCATCTCCTCCCACTGCGGCCCCAACACCCTCGGCGTGCTGTTTATGACGAAGTAAGAGGCCCCGGCGCCGGATGCGTCCATGGCTTAAAATAAAAAAACAACGTGTGATGCGGCAGGCCGGTACCGGCCTGCCGCATTCCTTAAGATATTGGAAAAAGCGATCGCTTTGTTGCAATTTCGACAGGGCTGTGCTATCATGATACAGCATAGCCGCTTTTGCCGGCCCGGCCTTGCCGCCGGCTTTGCGGGCTGTATGCAGCGGCGGCTTTTCGGCGTGTACCCTCCGGCTGACGGCGGGCGGCGGGGCCGCTGCAAGTAAACGAATTTATCGTGAAAAAAGGATACAATACCTGTAAGGATAAAGGGCGGAGGCCATAGGTATCCCAACGCCGCTTTTTCATCGCTTACCTTCTGTTACCTTCGGTTACCCTCTGCGGAGGTTTCAGCCGGGGGCTGTCCCTCGCTTGCCGCCCTTGTCCTCTGTCCCTCAATGAAAGGAATGAGCGTCAATTATGAGCAAGAAGCGCCCTGCCCATGCAAAGCCTCCGTCCGGCCGGGCAGCCGATCAGCCGCGGCCGCCGGAGGAGAGGGCGGACATCACGGAGATGGCGTATTCCGGGAACGGCCCGGACCAGCCCAAGCGCCCCCGCGGCAGGAAGCCGCGCGGCAAGGCCTTCAAGGGCGTGATGATTGCAGCGATCGCCCTGCTGTGCGTGTTCGGCCTGCTGTTCATCCTGCTCGGCTCCTACATCGGCGTGATGATTAACCGGATTACGTTTGACGGGGAGTATTCCGAGGAATATGTGGATTCAATCGTGCCGGACGACATTGACCCCAACGAGAGCTACAGCGATTCGGATCTCCTCAGCGATTATACCTTTATTGACGACACCATGTCGGATGTGGCCGAGATTGAGGTGCGGGGGAATACCCAGAACGTCACCAATTATCTGCTGATCGGCGTGGACGGCCGAGGTGACAGCTATGCTGCCCGCTCGGATACGGTGATCGTCCTGACCATCAATAGGGAGAAAAAGACCATCAAGCTGACCTCCCTGATGCGGGACATCCTGATTACCATCCCCGGCCGGGACAAGGACGGCGATGGGAAGGACGATTACGGGAAGTTCAACTGGGCCTACGCCTTCGGCGGCTTTGACCTGATGCAGAAGGCGATTGAGCAGAACTTCCGCCTGAAGATTGATAAGTATATCGCCGTCAATTTCACCGCCTTTGAAAAGGCCGTGGACGCTTTTGGAGGCGTGGATATTGCGCTGACCGATGCGGAGCTGGCGGAGGTCGCCCGCACCTCCAGCCAGCCCGCCTCTACGTCCAGCGCCGGGGTCTATCACCTCAACGGCGCGCAGGCGCTCGCCTATTCCCGCATCCGCAAGCTGGACAGCGATTTCGGGCGCAACGACCGGCAGCGCAAGACGATTCAGGCGTTGTTCAGCGCGGCCAAGTCGATGAGCATCGGGCAGCTCAACACCCTGCTGAACAACGTGCTGCCCGAGGTGCGCACCAACATGACGGCCAACGAGCTGGCCGGATTTGCCATGAATTCCGTCACCTACTTCTCCTACAATATGGGGGAGACGTATTACCTGCCGCAATCCGGCACCTATACCTCTAAGATTGACCCGAGCATCGGATGGGTGATGCTGTTCAACGACCCGGTTCAGGCGATCACCGACCTGCATAAGTTTATCTACAGTATTGAATAGCCGGGTCCCCACCGTATGAAGCGCAAGGCGCCCCCTGCCGCCGTATTCTTGGCAGCCGGCGGGCGCCTTTGTCCTGCTTCCTAGTGCTTTCCGGTGCTTTCCGGCCGGCGGTTCCCTGCGGCGGGGCGGGCGGCGCGGCACGGAAAACGCTGGAAAGAGAAAAGGCCGAAAAATTTTCGGGAATGCGCCAACATTTCCGGCCTCTGCTTCATCTTGTACTATAAAAGGGGTTCGTATGGATATGACGGATGCGCGGGATAAACGGGAAGGGGCCCGGAGCCCCGCCCTGTATGCAGGGGCTCTCCGGCATCCCAAGCCGGCCGCCCGGGACCGGCAACACCGGGTGGAAGAAGCGCTGGCCGGGGTTGCCCGGGGCGAATCCGGGGCGCTCGAGACGCTGTACGGCGAAATGAAAGGCGCCGTGTACGGCCTCTGCCTCGCTATCCTCGGGGATCGGCCCGAGGCGGAGGACGCGACGCAGGAGACCTTCCTCAAGGTCTGGCAGTCGGCGGCCCGGCATCGTCCGGGAGCGGACGGGCGGGCCTGGGTGCTGGCCATCGCCCGCAATGAGGCGCGCCAGCGGCTCCGCAGCCGCCGGCTCAGCGCCCCGGCGGCTTTCGGCGGAGAGCCCGCCGTGCCGGAACCGGCCGGGCAGATCCACGACCGCCTCTGCCTGCGGCAGATGTTCGCAGCCCTTGATGAAACCGAAAGGCAGATTGTCGTGCTGTATGCCGTTGACGGCTATCTGCACAAAGAGATTGCCGCGATTTTGGGAAAGCCGTACGCCACCGTCCGCTGGAAATTCCGCCGCGCCATGCAGAAGCTGGCGCAGGCGCTGCCGGACGGCGAGAATGGATGAGGGCGCCGCGGGCTTCGGCCGGCGCGACCGATAGGCATAGGGAAGGAGGCGGTGCGGATGGACGGCGGGTACGATGGGAAGGGCAAAAGAGAAAACCGGGCCCGCAGGGCGGAACAGGAAAAGCGGACGCAGGAGCGGATCGCCCGCCTCCTCCGGGAGGATCTGGAGAGGGAGGCGCCGGACGACTTTGCGGGGATACGGCGGCGCCTGGGCGTGCAGAAGCCGCCGGCCCGGTCCCGCCGTTTGGCCCGCCTGGCGACGGCAGCCGCGGCCTGCGCAGCGGCTTTTGCCGTGGCTGCCGGCGGCTCCTTGGTTTGGAAGGGCTGGCAGCTCGGCCTGTTTGCCGCCGCCTCCGACACTTCCCGGGCCCCCGACGCGCCGTTCCTGTTCACCGTTTTTTCCCGCCCTTCGGATACTGGCGCCGCGGGGCAGGCGGCGGCCCGCCTGGGGGAGCCGCTGACCATGCTTTCCTGCGCCGGCTATAACCAGCTCGGGGCGATCGGCTCCCCTTGGGAAACCGAGGAGGGCGCCGAATACCGGCTGGACCTGGAGCTGAATTTCTCCTTCCTGGGAGAGGGGCTCGCCACCGTCACCTATCAGCGGCAGGGGTCGGACAGCCTGTTCCTGCGCAAGGGCGGCGCTTTGCCGCAGGAGGAAACGACGGACCTTTTTCTGTATGAGGAAAACGGGCAGGCGGCGCTGCTGCCCGAAACGCAGGTCGCGGGGGAAAGCTGCACCCTGCAAGCGGAGGAGCAGGCCGGGGCGCGCCTTGCGCTGCGCTTCCGTGTGGCGGCCGAACCCTACAGCGCCATGGATTCCCTGCAGGCGCTGAGCGGCGTTTACGACGCCTTCCGCGAAGAAATCCAAAACACGCGGCTGACGGCCCTGCTTGCCTTTGACAGCGGGGAAACGATCGCCGTCCCTTTGCAGCTGGGAATTGCCGACGAAAACGACCACGCGGTCACAGTGACGCTGCTGGCGCCTTCGTAAGCCGAGGCGGCTGCGGGGAACGCATTGCAAGGAATGAAAAACGGATAAACAAAGAGAGGATGAACCGATTTGTCCAGGAAATCCGGCGCCCATGCCAAACGCGGGCAAAAAATGAAAAAAAGCAAAAAAGCGGTCCTTATCACGCTGATCGCACTGGTCAGCGTGATTGCGCTGCTGCTCATCGCCGGCGGGATCTATGTCAAGGTCATGTTCGGCCGTATGGGGGACATTGAACAGTTCCAAGGGAATGGAAGCAATATGAGCCGGGAGATCGAGCCGCCGGATTCGGATTTCAGCGGGGTGATTGTGGATGACCCGGTGCATATCAACGACGCGGTCGATTCGGTGAACAGCATTGAGGTGCAGGGCAATACCAAGGTGATCACCAATATCCTCCTGGTGGGTGTGGAAACCGACGTGGGCTCCCGCGACGATATCACCAACTACAGCGGGCGCAGCGACTCAATGATCATCCTCTCGATTGATAAATACCACAAGACGATCAAGCTGATCTCCCTGCTGCGGGACAACTACGTGGCGATCCCGGGCTACGGTTACAGCAAGCTGAACGCCGCTTTTACCTGGGGCGGGTTTGACCTGCTGGCCCAGACCATTGAGCAGAACTACCGGCTGAAAATCGACCAGTTTGTCGCCGTCAACTTCAAGGCGTTCACCATGGCGGTCGGCGCGATGGGCGGGGTCGACATCGTCCTGACCGACGCGGAGATCAACGAATTCCGGGAAAACAACCAGAAGGTGCCGGTCAAGACCAACGAGGAAGGGCTCTGCCATCTTGACGCGGAACAGACGCTGTATTATTCCCGCATCCGGCACATCGGGGACGACTGGGGACGCACGACCCGGCAGCGCACCGTGATCCAGGCCTTGATGGAAAAGGCCAAGACCGCAGGGATCGGCACCCTCAACAACGTGCTGTACGAGGTGCTGCCCTATATCAGCACCAACATCAGCGAGGGCGAGATTTTGGGCTATGTCGCCGGTGCGCCGACCTATCTTTCGTACGAGGTCAGCGAAAAAATGCTCCCGGAGCGCGCGGAGTGCGTAGCCATTGATGTCAGCGGCGTCGGCCAATGCGTGGGGATGCAGGACCCGACGAAGACGGTGCTTGACCTGCACCACTTTATCTACGGCTGACCGGGGCGGCTTTGGCCGCCGGGCTGGACGGCAGGCGGTTTTCGGGGACGGGCTGCAAACATCCTTTTTGCAGCCCGTCTTTTTCTGCCTTTCCGGATGCGGCGGACGTGCAGGCTGCCCCGCCGCTGCGCAGCATCGCCGGCCGGAGGGGGCACGGCGGAAGTTTTACCCCGTTTCCACCGGGTTTTCAACAGCCAGTTGTTGCTTTTGCACCGCTCTTTTCATTTTTTATCCGCTGGGTATAACATACCGCCGCTTGGAGCGCCGGAAAGGGCTGCCGCGGTTTTTCCTTGGCTTTTCCCCATTTAGCAGTGGACAAAACTGGCGGGATCCTGTATAATAAAAAAATGTATTCTTACCGATTCCTGCCGGCTTTTTCCGGGAGGATTGTAAAAATCGCGTAGGCGGGCTCCCTGCGCCGGGCATGGTATGCGCCGGCGGCCCGGCGCTTCCGTCCTGGACGGAAGGCCGGCGAAAGGATACCGCCGCAGAGAGGAAGTCATTCGTATGCAACTGTCCAGGCGAATCAAACAAGCGGCGGCTGCCGCTTTGGCCTCGGCCGTGCTGCTGTCCGGCTGCTCCACCCCGGCGGTCGCCGCCACGGTGGACGGCAAGCCATACAGCACCGGCGTGTATCTTGCGTATTTGTATCAGATGTATGTCCAGACCTTCCAGAGCAATTATACCCTCTATATGCTTCAGTATTACGGGCAGGATCCCTGGGACCAGACCATGACCTACGGCGAGGGGGACGACGCGCAGGAGCTCCCCCTGGAGGATTACATCATCCAGATTACCAAGGACACCATCATCCGCCAGAAGGCGCTCGAAAACAAAATCGCGGAATACGGCCTGACGCCGGACGAGGAAGCCGCGCAGGATATCGAAAGCCAGATCGCGCAGGTCAGCAACGATGACATCCTCAAAATGGGCTTCAATAAGGAAAGCTACGGCGAAATGCTGCGTGCCTACGGCCTGAACGAGCAGACGCTTTTCTATGGGCTGTACGACAACGGCGGCGAACGGGCGATGAGCGACGAGGAAATCCGCACATACTTTGACGAAAACTACCTCAGCTATAAGATCATTGAAGTCAGCCTGACCGACTCCAGCGGCTCGGACATGGATGAGGACGAGATTGCCGAAGTCCGGGAGGAGCTTGAGGGCTACCTTGATATGTATAACGAGAGCGGCGATTTTGACAAGGTGATTGAACAGTACAAAGACGATCAGCAGGAGTCGACCACCGGCTCGGACGACGATTCGGATTCGGGAACGACGACAGGGGACGGGACCACCACGGCCGGCGGTACGACGGCCGACGGCTCCACCACAGGGACCGAGGACGGCGGGACGACCACGGAGCCCACCACCGCCCCCACCGATTCGGGGGAGGAATCCGGGGACGGGGAATCCGCCGGCGAGGAAGAGGAAACCGATCCCAACCTCCACAACATTGACGCGAACACCTACGGCGATGAGGCGTTTACCGACGCGGTTAAAAGCGTACCGGTGGGCCAGGCGGAAATTGTGGAATACAAAAAGGGCGATACGACGAATACCATGGCGCTGGTCCTCCGCCTTGACCCGGAAGAGGTCAACGAGCCGAACGAGGACGGGGAAACCTATTTTGAGCAGAACCGCCAGGCCATT